>JANLVM010000658.1:0-5719 GCA_031364015.1 Gemmatimonadaceae bacterium | reverse complement strand
CCACCAGGGCTCCCAACGCGAGGGCGCCGGCCGTGCCGACGAACGCACGACGGTCGAGGTACACCGACTCCGGAGTGATGTCGGAGGAACAGATGTCGTCGGGGCGGCGAATGAGCATGGCGGGGAGAGAGAAAGGAATCGAACAGCTACCTGCTATTGTAGCGAGTCAGGGGCGAAACGGTTCCCGGACTGCGTCATGAGTTATGAATCGTGAGTCGTGAGTCAGTCCAGCGTCTTCGAAAACCGCCGCACCGATATCGCCAGCAACGCGAACGCCGCGACGGCGAGAATCACCAACTGACGCCATAAATCCTCGATCCCCACGCCTTTCAGCAGTATCCCACGCAGGATCTCGAGAAACCACGTCAGTGGCAGGAGCGCGCCCACCCACTGCGCCGGTTCGGGCATCGCCGCACGCGGGAAGATGTACCCCGACAGCAGAATATTGGGCAGCATGAAGAAGAAGCTGAGTTGCATGGCCTGCACCTGATTGCGCGCCACCGTCGAGATGAGCAAACCCACACCGAGACTTGCCATGATGAACACCAGCGCGAGTCCGTAGAGCAACAGCAGACTGCCGCGAATCGGGATATGGAAAAACAACGTGCCGAGCAACAAGACGACCGTCATCTGCACATAGCCCACCATCACGAATGGGACGAGCTTGCCCAACATCAGGCTCGTCTTGCCGATGGGGGTCACAATCAACTGCTCCAGCGTGCCCCGCTCGCGTTCCCGCACCACGGCGGTCGACGTGATCAAGGTCATGGTGATCGTCAGCAAGATGCCCACGATTCCAGGAACGATGAACACCGCACTGCGTTGCGCCGGATTATACCAGGGACGTACGCGAATCTCGACCGGCGGGGCGATCTTGTATTGACTCGCCAGCAGCTGCGCACCGCGCGCTTGCGCGGCTAACTGCGCCCCCGAGATCGCCGCACCCGACGACTGCGGATCGGCCGCGTCAATCAGCAGCTGCGCGCGTCCGGTTTCACCACGACGAAGCGCGCGCTGATAGTCAGGCGGAATGATCAGTGCCACGCGTGCCGCGCCACGCTCAATCCACCGCTGCGCCATCGCGCGGCTGGGAACCGTCGCCACAATCTTGAAGTTGTCCGTGTTGGCCAGCACCTGAATCAAGGCACGACTCTCTGACGTGCGCGATTCATCCATCACGACCGTCGGCAGTTTCCGCACGTCGGTTTGAATGGCGTAGCCAAACAACAGCAGTTGAATGGCGGGAAGCCCGGTCATCAGCGCAAACGTCAACCGATCGCGACGCAGCTGGATGAATTCTTTCCAGAGCATGGGCCACACGGTCCACGTGCCCGGCCTGGCGGTCATCGGGCGCGCTCCGCTTCGTCACGCGCCTGCAGCATGACAAACACCTCTTCCACATTCGACGTGCCAAATTGCGTGGTGATCTCCCTGGGCGTCCCCAAGGCGATCAAATGCCCACGTGACAGAAATGCGAGCCGCTGGCAGCGCTCGGCCTCGTCCATGTAGTGCGTCGTGACAAGAATCGTCGTGCCACGTTCAGCGAGTCGATAGATCGTCTCCCAGAACGTGCGACGAGCCGCGGGATCGACGCCGGCCGTTGGTTCATCAAGGAACAGCAGGTCGGGTTGATGCGCCGTGGCGCAGGCCAGTGCCAGGCGTTGCTTCCAGCCGCCACTCAGCGTGCCGGCCATCTGCTTCAACCGATCGGTCAGCCCGGCTTCTTCCGCGTGCACCGCAAGTCGTGCATCGCGGTCTGCACCAAGCACGCCGTATACGGCCGAATAGAAGCGCAGATTCTCCGATACCGTCAGGTCGTCGTACAAACCGTAGCGCTGCGACATGTAACCAATGCGTGTACGCACGCGTTCGGCTTCGTGTGTCACATCAAACCCCGCGACCTCGGCCGTGCCACTGCTTGGCAGGACCAGCCCGCACAACATGCGAATCGTGGTCGTCTTCCCCGAGCCATTCGGGCCCAACAGGCCGAATACCTCACCGCGCGTGATCTCCAGATCGAGTCCGTGCACCGCCACCAGCGAGCCGAATACCTTGCGCAACGCACGCGTGCGGACGACGGCGGAACTGTTCACGCGTCAGGGTGCTGATCGACCGTTCACCGTGCGCGGCAATTGCACGGTAATGGGCAGACCGGCGCGCAACCGATCGGTGCGTTCGGTGAATTCGATCTTCACACCGAACAGCAAATCGGCGCGCTCCTGTTCGGTAAGCGCCACGCGCGGCGTGAACTCGGCCTTGCTGGCGATCGCCGCAACACGCCCTCGATACTGCGTGGTATCGCCATCCAATTGCACCATGAGCGTGTCGCCAACATGCAATCGCGGAATCACAAACTGCGACACGTAAATACGTGCCCACGGCCGCGTCGGCTGCCCCAGAGTTACAGCACTTTGACCCGCCGAAAGGACTTCGCCCGGCTCGGCGTTCCGACTCGTTACGACACCATCCACTTGCGCGATCAGCACCATGTCATTGGCGGTGGCGCGAAGGGCCGCCGCCGCCGCCGCTGCGCCGCGAACCTCCGCTGCTGCCGCCGATTTCCGCTCGACACGAGGCCCTTCACGCACGAGGCGAAGGGCGTCGCGCGCCGCGTCGCGACGGCCCGTCGTGGAGCGCGCCACGGCCTGTGCAGCATCCAGCTGTGCCTTACTGATGTCGCCCCGAGCGGCTAAAGGGCTGAACCGTGCCAAGTCGGCAGCAGCGCGTTCGGCATCGGCTTCGGCCACGCGGACTTCCGATTCCGCACGCGCGATTTCAGCGGGACGCGAGCCGCGCTGCACTTCGCGAGACGCGTCCCGCGCCGCGTCCAGTCGCGCCGCCGCTTGCGCTTCCGATGCGGCCAGCGTCGGCGTGACGAACACCGCCAGCGTATCGCCCACGTGAACCACATCCCCCTCGTGAACCAGTACGCGAACGGCGCGCGCCGCTTGCAGCGGTCCGACGTCGAGTTCCACCATCTCCAGTGTGCCGACGACTGTCTCCCGCGAATCAGACGCGCGTCGGCAAGCTCCACTCACTCCCAAGGCCAGGAGAATCGGCAGTCCATAGCGCAGACACGGGTTCTTCATGTGGAACAACCTCTGTGCGCGGCACGGTGGCGTCAATCGGGTAGGTGTGCCGTATCCCGCAATTCGCTCCTTCGCGCTTGACCGGTTGGCACCGCTCCAGTTCACTTCTGTCATGTCTGACGCCCTACCCGACTCGCTACCACCGGTTCTTGCACGAACCCTCCGACAGTTTCGGATGCTCGACCGCGAAGACAAGATGCAGACGCTCCTTGCCTGGTCCCGAAAACTTGAGCCGCTCCCCGAGCGGCTCGCGTCGCTTGATCGAGCGGCCTTCACGGTGCCAGAATGCCAGACCCGAGTCGATCTGTTCCCCGAGCGACGCGAGGACGGCACCCTGCATTTCTATGCCGACGTGAACGCGCGGCAGTCGCCCACCGTGGCCGCGGTGCTCGCTATTGTGTTTGCGTCTGTGAACGATCAACTCCCCGGGGTTACCTTGTCCTTGCCAGCGGACGTCGTCCGACTGCTCATGCATGACATCGGACTGGGAGCCCGGGAGTCCGGACTGAATGCCATGATCCAGCGCCTCAAGCGTCATGCTGGCGAGATCGCCTGAACATCGCACCGACTTCTGTTTCTCCTGCCTCATAACGTACTCATAACAGCCTGATGACCATAACGATCACGGTTCGCAAGAACGGTTCACTCGGCATCTCCGCCGACGATGTGCCCAACGTCCGGCTCGTGGACCACGAGGGGAATGTTATTCCGCCCCGGGCTGCCGAAGGCAAGCCCATGTCGCTGTGCCGCTGCGGCCACTCCAAGGTGAAGCCTTTTTGCGACTCGTCGCACAAAGAGTTCGGCTTCATCGACCCGGTCCCGACTGACGGCTGATGGGCTGGTTGCTGAATGCGTGGGCGTGGACCGCGACGTGCGTTACGGTACTTGTCGGCACGCCGCTGGTGGCACTCGTCTTCGCCTGCACGGCGCCGTTTGACAAAGGACGTTATGCGGCGGGCCGAGCGTTCCGGTTGGTGGCGGTGGTGGCGCTGCGGCTGAATCCCTTGTGGCGATTCACGACGCGCGGATCGCTACGTGATGCGCGGAGACCGTACGTGGTGGTGGCGAACCATGAATCGTACGCCGATGTGTTTCTGCTCAGCTGCTTCCCATGGGAAATGAAGTGGCTGAGCAAGGACACCATGTTCAAGATTCCGTTCATGGGTTGGATGATGCAGATGGCGGGCGACATCAAGCTTATTCGGGGCAAGCGCGAGTCGGCCATCGATGCCATCAACCAGTGTCGCGATCGACTGGCGAAGAAGGTGTCCATCATGATCTTCCCAGAGGGGACGCGCTCCAAGTCGTGGGAAATGCTGCCCTTTAAGGACGGCGCGTTTCGTTTGGCCATCGAAGCCGGCGCACCGATTCTCCCGATCGCGGTCTCAGGAACCCGAAACGCGATGGCCAAGGGGACCTTTCGGTTTCTGCCGGCGCGGGCGATCGCCCAAGTGCTCGAGCCCATCGATACGCGCGGCATGACGCTCAAGGACGTCGCCGAACTCAAGCAGCGCTCGCGCGAACGGATTGAGCAGGGGCGACGTGTGTTGGCGGCAGAACTGGGTATTGAGATCGATGCCACAGAGCTGGTTGACGGAGAGTAGCGGCCTCTCGCGTCACCGCGCACCGAGCAGCGAGTCATCACTCGACACGCGGCTCGCCGAGCCCGACGAGGCGACCATTGGTGCGCTCGGCGCGGTGGATGGCGACGTGCTGGTGCTGGGCGCCGGTGGCAAGATGGGACCGAGCCTGGCTCGCATGGCGCATCAGGCGCTGGCACGCACTACCCCCGATGGTCCGCGCCGGCGCGTCATTGCCGTGTCGCGCTTTGGCGATCGCGATACCATGCTTGAGTTACAATCGCACGGCATTGAGACCATTCGCGCCGAGCTGTCCGACCCGCGCGCCGTGGCGGCGCTGCCCACGGTCGCGAATGTCCTCTGGATGGCGGGACAGAAGTTCGGCACGACGGGCGATCCTGTCGGCACATGGACGCAAAACGTCGTGGCATCGGTGCATGCTGCCGAACGTTTTTCCGGCTCGCGCATCGTGTGCTTCTCCACTGGCAACGTGTACGGTCCAACGGCCGTGAGTGCCGGTGGCTCGCGCGAGGGTGACGCACTCGTGCCCGACGGCGAATATGCGGCGTCGTGCGTAGGGCGTGAGCGCGTGTTCGAATCGGTCGCACGACGTACCGCATCTCCGCTGCTGTTGTATCGATTGTTCTACGCCTGCGACTTGCGCTACGGGGTCGTCACGGAGATTGCGCTCAAGGTGCTTCGGGGCGAGCGCGTGTCGCTGACCACCGGCTATGCCAATGTCATTTGGCAAGGTGATGCTATCCGGCTCGCGCTCCGCGCACTCTCCCTCGCCGCCACGCCGGTGGTTGCTCTCAACGTGACAGGACCCATCGTGCCGGTGCGAGAGATCGCCGAGCGCATCGGGTATATCGCCAACGTGACGCCGATGTTCGAAGGAATCGAGGGTAGTGACGCGCTGATCGCCAACACTGATCGACTCGCACAGGCCTTGCCACACTCGGCGCTTCCGCTTGACACACTGTGCGCGTGGGCCGTGGCGTGGATCCGGCACGGCGGTCGGCTGTTGAGCAAGCCTACCAAGTTCGAGGT
>JANLVM010000654.1:0-6967 GCA_031364015.1 Gemmatimonadaceae bacterium | reverse complement strand
ACCGCACAGCGCATCACGCGGGCGCTTGACTCACTCGAGAAGGCTGGGGCGATTGCGGCCCCGATGATGGCCATGCTCCGTACGTCGGCGCAAACCGGTGAGCCGCCGGCGGCTTTTCAAGCGATGATGGGCGGCGGGGGCGGCGGTGGAGGCGGCGGCGGTCGTGGGGGTGCCGGTGGTGGATTCCAGGACCGACCGGGCGAATCGACCCCGACGCCGAGTTTCGCGGCGGCTGGTGGCGGTCGCGGTGTCGGCGGCGGTGGACGCGGTGGTGCGGGCGGAGGCGGAGGTGAAGCCGCTGCAGGTCTTGATCCGGCCGCAGGATTGCAAGCGATCTTTGGCCCGCTACGCGACGCACTCGGCGATGATCTTGCCGCGCTTGGACTGAATTTCGGCGGCGGTGGTGGACGCGGCGGCGGCGGCGGTGCAAACGTACTGGTGAACACCGGCGACTATCGTATTTCGATGGTCGCGGGTGGCACCACGCTAACCAAACTGCTGCGCGTTGAACGACTGAGTGGTAGTGGCGGCGGTGGCGGATTCGGCTTTGAAGTCGAGGACGACAAACCGTTGCCGAGAGCGAGAAAGTAGGAGGGAGAAACGAAGAGGGCCGTCTGAAAGGACGGCCCTCGACGTTGTGTGCCCAGCATGGGCATTGGCTAAAGAGGTGCAAGCCCTTCTGTGTAGCGGAATGGCAAGGCCTTCTGAGTAGTCGTGAGCATGCTGCGTTGATTTGGAACTTGCAATGCGCCGGTGACAGCCCGATCCTAAGTGAGCCTGTTGCCATTCCATACCCCGTCCATGCGCCCATGAAAGTCTTCGATTCGACGATCAAGGATACGCTCACCAAGCGCCTGGTCGCACTCGAAACGCACTTCAGTGCCGACGTCGTCTTCTACTACGGCGAGATTCACCCGGCGTTCGCGAAAGCGTTCCGAGATTTCATCGAGAAATTGCGCGACGTCGATGAGCCCAAGGATAGGCTTGTCGTCTTCCTGAACACCCCGGGCGGTAGTGCGGAGACGGTCGAGAAGATGGTGGAGATTATTCGATTCCACTACAAGGACGTCTCGTTCGTTGTGCCAGACTTCGCAATGTCAGCGGGGACCATTCTCTGCATGTCTGGCGATCGCATCTACATGGATTACTCGTCCTCGCTTGGCCCGATCGACCCTCAGGTCTTCAACGGCAAAGATTGGGTCCCCGCCCTTGGCTATCTCGACAAGGTCAATCAATTGCTGGAGAAGGCGCAGAAGGGCACTCTGACCAACGCCGAGTTTCTTATTCTCCAAGGCATCGATCTCGCATTGCTGAGTCGCTATGAGCAGGCGCGCGATCTCACCGTCACGCTACTCAAGAAATGGCTGGTAGAGTTCAAGTTCCGGAATTGGGACAAACACCGAACGACACCGGCAACGCTTGGACAGCCGGTCACAGCCGTTGAAAAACAGGCGAGAGCGGAGGAGATTGCCAAACTACTGGGCGACAACCGGCTATGGCATTCGCACGGCCGCATGATTAGCGCCACGACGCTACGAGATAAACTTCGCTTGCAGATTGACGACTACTCGAAAGACGATACCTTACGGAGACTGATTCGAGACTACAACGATCTGCTGACCGAGTACATCAGCAGAAGCGACTACAGGTTCTTCATGCACAGCAAAGACCACTTCTAGACGAGAGTCGACTATGTCCATCGTTGAGAAGGTGAAAGACGCACTTGCTCAAGAGGAACCGGGTCGGGGGATGTCCGATGAGCTGCGCCGCCTCTCGGAGTTCAATGCTGAAATGCACCGGCTCGGAATTGCGAAGCGGCGCGAGTATGATCTGCCTTTGCTGGACACGATCGGGCGAGCGGCGACTCATCGCTCGCCAGGCTCACCGCAATAGTTCGACCGCTCCCAATATTGCCAGCGCGGAGCGGGTTCACTGCCGCTCCGCGCCCGTTTTGCGACGAAGGCGATGCGGCTCTGGGCTCAGCGAGTGAGGACCATCGGGCGACAATTTCGCGACGAACGGACTGGAAGCTGCCCTATCACGCAGAGCGGATGCTTGCGCATCATGTCCCATCCACGCTACCCAAACGCACACTCGGTCCACGAGATCGTGCAGCGACTACACGCCGCGACATCGGCGAGCGTTCATCAATTCTGGCCAGACAGTATCAGTATGCTTGACTCGCAACTCATCGACCCGACGCGCATTCACGGCCCGCGTCAGCTGACCGACGTGTATCTCCTGGCACTGACCGTACAGCACAGCGGCCGTCTGGTCACGTTCGACCAGACGATTGCGCTTGAAGCCGTTCGAGGCGCCACCGCGTCACACGCGTTGGCTCCGTAGCTCTGTCTTTACGTCCTATGGTCGATTCGCGCTTCCGCTATTCGACCGTGCGCGCCGACAGCAATTCCCCGAGCGCGGCGAATCCGCGCGCCGCCGCCAGTTTCGCCGGAGTGGTCCCATCCTCCATCACCGCGTGAGGATCGGCGCCGCGCGAAAGCAGCAACTCGCACAACACCTGATCGCCGCGCGATGCCGCCAAGTGCAACGGCTGAATTCCATTCTCACCGCGAGCTTCGACATTCGCACCGGCAAGAATCAGGCGACGGACCAACGTGTGATTGGTTGCGCCAGCGAGCGCGGCGTGTAGTGGTGTATTGCGAATGGAGTTCGTGGACAGCGCGTCCAACGGTGCGCCGTTGTCGATGAGAAACGCGGCGCAACTGTCACGCCCAAAGAAACCCGTCAGGTGTAGTGGCGTCCACCCATCGCTGCTCCGGCGAGAAATGAGATCGGCATCGCGATCAAGCGCGTCGTTCAGTGCCTGCAAATCTCCCAACGCTGCGGCCTCGCAGGCGTCGTACGTGCGCGCGCCACGCAACAGCGGAGCCAAATCGGTTGCACCGACATAGCAGGCGTACAGCACCAACGTTTCACCGCCTATTCCGCCGTGCGCCAGCAGCGAAGGGTCCGACTCGAGCAGTGCGGTCACGGTAGCCGCATCATGGGCGCGAATGGCGTCGAGCAATGCATCACTGGCGCGAGGCAGCATCAGGGACCCCCTCGCGCCGCTCCTTTCACGGGCATATTCGTAGCCTCCTTCGAGCGTGCGATCGACTCATGGGCTTCGCGAGCCCATGCCGCCCTGTCCCAGCACGCGCTCGATACGGTACTGTCCGGCGAGTGCGTCGCCGAGTCGCGTGAGGAGATCGGAGGCGGGAGTGTCTGACATTCCTGACAAGTTGCAGATCGGCGGCCGGGTTCGCTATCCGGGAGGAGCGGGGGATGCAGCCTCAACTACAATCGGGCCGGAAAGTTCCGTCGCGGTTGGGTCACATGCGCGTGCGCGTGCCGACGGCGCGCCGGTATCCCGGTAGCTTCACCGTCTATGATCTCCCCTCATATCGCCCGTCAACGCCTCTGCGGCCTTTGGGTGCTGTTGTCCCTCGCCGCGTGTCGTCCCGGAGCCGTTGTGTCGCGTACCGCCAGCGAACGCTCCCCGATTGTCATTGCCCACCGGGGCGCCAGCGGACATCGCCCGGAGCATACACTTGAGGCGTACGCGTTGGCGATCGCGATGGAAACGGACTACATCGAGCCCGATCTGGTCTCGTCGAAAGACGGAATTCTGGTGGCGCGACACGAGAATGAGATTGGCGGCACCACCGACGTCGCCGACAAGTTCCCCGCACGCCGCACGCGAAAGGTCATCGACGGTGACAGCCTGAGCGGATGGTTCACGGAAGACTTCACGCTGGCCGAGCTCAAAACATTGCGGGCCAGGGAGCGACTGGCATTCCGCTCCCACGCCTACGATGGTCGGTTTGCGATACCAACATTCGACGACGTGTTGGCATTGGCCGACAGCACGGGTCGTCGCCGCGGACGTGCGGTCGGCGTGTATCCGGAACTCAAGCATCCGACGTACTTCACGTCAATCGGATTGCCGCTTGAGGGTCGACTGTTGGCGGCACTGCAGGCGCATGGCCTCGATCGCCGCGATGCGCCGGTGTTCATTCAATGTTTCGAGGCGGAGCCGCTCAAGGCGCTGCGTTCACTCACCCAAGTGCGATTGGTGATGCTGCTATCGAGCGGGGGACCGGCGACGCCATCGGGATGGCGTGACATCGCCAGGTACGCCGACGCCGTTGGTGTCAACAGCCGCATGATTGTCGGGGCTGATAGCGCGGCCGTGCCAACAACTCTGGTGCGTGATGCGCACGCGGCAGGATTGAAGGTGCACGTGTGGACGCTGCGATCGGAACCAAGTTTTTTGGCCGCGCGATATCGCGGCGATCCGTTGGCCGAGGTGCGAGAGTTTGCACGACTCGGGGTGGACGGGATTTTCGGAGATTTTCCGGATGTCGTCGTGAAGGGGCTCGGGCGCTAAACACTCTGGGTGAGGCGGTGGAGCCTCAGTCCATCGCGAACTCGCGCGCAAACGCCACCGAGAACGAGAAGGTCTTGGCGCGACTGCGGGTTTCCATCATGTCGGCCACGCGCTCAAGGCGCGCCGGCACGGCCATGATTTTCTCCTGCGCTTTCTTCCCCATCTCGTTCAGCCCGTCGACGGCGTCGATGGCCCAGTACTTGATTTGCTCCTCGACGATTTTGAGATAGTCACGCGGTCCATAGATGCCGGCGCGACGAATCACATCGGCCATCTCGCGGAAATGCGGCATGTTCAGACCGGGCATGTCGATAGACGGCATGATGGCCGCAGCCGAGAGCATAGCGCGGTTGGGATCGCGCTTGAGCACCTTCTCAAAAATCGCGCGATAGAACACATAGTGTCGCGCTTCTTCCTTGGCCACATGAGACAGCACGGTGCCAATGAGCGGCTCGTACTCGCCCGCGAGCTTGCCGGTGTTGGCATGACTCACCTGCGTCGCCCGCTCCTGCAATGTGGTATACACAAACACCCGATACGGATCTTTGTCCCACGCGGGCTCGAAGCCAGCGCGCAGGTACTCGAACTGCATCCGTTCGAGCACGGGATTGTTCAGGATCTGACTATCACGCGTGTAGTCGTGCAAGATGGCGCCGTGCCGGTCTTCTTCGGCGGTCCACAAGTTGGTCCATCGTGCCCAGAACGAGTCGCTGCCAAGGTACACGGCGAGGAGGCGATGGAAGTGCGGCAGCCCCTCTTCGGTGAGCAGGTTGAGTGCAAGCGCCACGCGACCCGGCATGCTGATGCCGCGCGCCCGGTCTCGCAGTCCTTTCACGTGAGCGTCCGGATCGGTGTCCGGTGGCGGCGCCAGCACTTCGCTGGGAAACCACAAGATGCGCTTGGATTCGTGCGCGACCATCAACTCATCGACATCGGATTCGAGGTCGGCAAGGACTTCCATCTTCGCGATCGTTTCCGCGTTCGGCATGTGCATACGTAATTAATAAGTAGTATCGAGTCTGCGAGCGACGTGACGCGCTTTATTGACAGCGGCTCATGGAAAAATAGCACCCCGCTACGGGCCCGGGCAGCTAGTTTTGGGGATGGCCACCCCGACCCCACCAAAGCCTAAGTACGACACGAAGCGCGCCTGGGCCGAAGCCCGCGCATTGATTTGGCAGCATCGTCGCCCGGTAGGGATCGGTTTGGTGCTCATGCTGATCAGCCGCGCCTCGGGGTTTGTGCTGCCCCTGACCCCCAAGTACTTGATCGACGATGTGGTTGGCAAGCAGCGGTACGACCTGCTGTGGCCGCTTGCCATGATCGCTCTCGCGGCGACGATCGTGAACGCGATTACCTCATTTGCGCTCTCGCAGATTGTCAGCGTAGCGGCGCAGCAGGCGATCGCGAAGCTCCGCGAAGATGTGCAGGCGCATCTGATACGCCTGCCGGTGCGGTACTTCGACGGCACTAAAAGCGGCGTGCTGGTCTCCCGTGTGATGAATGACCCCGAGGGTATTCGTAATCTCGTCGGGACAGGTCTCATTCAGTTGGTCGGCGGACTGGTAAGCGCGGTCGGCGCGCTTGGCGTGCTGTTGTATATCAACTGGCAACTGACGGCCATGACCGTGGTGTTCCTGGCGGTGTTTGCGACGGGGATGTCCATCGCCTTCAAGCGACTGCGTCCGATTTTTCGCGAGCGCAGCGCACTCAATGCCGAAGTCACCGGGCGTCTCACGGAAACATTTGGCGGTATTCGACTGATCAAGGTGTACACAGCCGAAGAGCGCGAGCGCGAAGTGTTCAGAAGCGGCGTGCAGCGACTCTTCAACAACATCGCGAAGACGATTACCGGCACGTCGGCCATGGGCACGCTATCGGTGGCGGTGATCGGAATGGTGAGCGTGCTCATCATCATCGTCGGTGGCCGAGACGTGGTGGCAGGACGGATGTCGGTGGGTGACCTGTTCACCTATGCGCTGTTCATCGGCATGGTGACGTTTCCGTTGGTGCAGATTGCCAGCATCGGCACGCAGCTCACGGAAGCGTTTGCCGGCCTCGATCGTATTCGCGAATTGCGCGACATGGCCACCGAAGATCAGGAAGACGCCAGCAAGGGCGCCGTGCCGGCGGTGGTAGGTCGGGTGGAGTTCGACAATGTCTGGTTTGAGTATGAACCGAATGTACCGGTGCTCAAGGGGGTGACGTTCATCGCACCGGCGGGCACCACCACGGCGCTGGTGGGCTCGAGTGGCTCAGGGAAAAGCACCTTGATCTCGCTCATCATGGCGTTCGCCCAGCCACAGCAGGGGAAGATTCTGATCGACGGCGAATCGTTGTCGACGCTCAAGCTGAAAGACTACCGACGGCATTTGGGCGTCGTGCTCCAGGACAACTTTTTGTTCGACGGGACTGTGCGAGAGAACATCGCGTTTACCAAACCTGGTGCTACCGATGAAGAAGTGCAGGCCGTGTCCAGGATCGCCAACGCCCACGAGTTCATTTCGGGTTTCCCGCAACTGTACGATACGATCGTCGGTGAGCGCGGCGTAAAGTTGTCGGGCGGACAGCGTC
>JANLVM010000614.1:0-10147 GCA_031364015.1 Gemmatimonadaceae bacterium | reverse complement strand
GTCGTTATCATCGGCATCCTGGCCGCGATCGCGATTCCGAAGTTCGCCGAAACGAAGGAGAAGGCGTACGTCACTGCCATGAAGTCCGATCTGAAGAACATGGTGTCGGCCGCCGAAGCATCGTTCTCGGATAACAACAGCTACAGCAGCTACGTGGCGCCCCGGGGATCGTCGGGCGTGGCGTTGACGTTCAGCGGCACCGCGACCGGCTGGTCGGCCACGGCCACGCATGCGGCGTCCACGAAGACCTGCAGGATTGGCGTCGGCACGGCCGTGCCAGCTGGCCAGGCGGAAGGCCAGCCGGTCTGCGTGTAACCCGCGCACGGGTGTCCGATTCGCGCTGAATCGTGACGGCGAAAGGCCGGGCATCTGCCCGGCCTTTCGTACGTCTATGAACTTCCCGGTTGCACACGGCGTGACGAAGAGGCATCCTCTGCCGTGCTCCCACGCCCCCTCCCTCGCATTCATCACCGACTGACGATCGCCGTCGTCGCGGTCAGCGTCTTCGCCCTGATCGGTGTGATCATCACCATGTGGGTGACGGAATACCTGTCGGAGGACATCCGCTGGCCGGTCGTGCTCGCGCTGCTGTTCCTGGTGTCGCTGGTGTGGACCAGCGTGTTGCGTCGACAAGTGGAGCGACTCGTGGAAGCCCCGCTGGCGGAAAGCGTCGCTGCGGCGGAAGCGATTGCCGAAGGCGAAACGTCTCGACGTGTGCCAGCCGGTGAGACGTACGAGTTCGACCAGTTGGCGACCAGCATTAACCGCATGACCGAACAATTGCTCGCGTCGCATCAGTTGCGATTGCGGGTCGAGAAGCTCGCCACCATGGGCCGTATTGCCGCCGGCGTATCGCATGAAATCGGCAACCCGATTTCCGCGATCGCCAATTATGCGCACTTGCTGCGTATGCGCACGGCGGATGTGCCCGGTACGACCGAGCCGCTGGACGCGCTGGAGCGTGAAATCGCGCGCATCGATCGCATCATGCGTGGCTTGCTGGACTACTCGCGCCCGCGACGCCTTACGCCGAAGCCGGTGGTGGTCGATGACGTCATTGCCGACGTCCTGCGACTGCTTGGCGATCAGGGGGTCACGCGCCGCCATCGTATTTCCGTTGAGCTGGAGGCACCGACCGGCGTGGTGTACGCCGAACGACACGATCTGGAGCAAGTGTTCGTGAATCTGTTGCTCAATGCCGTCGACGCGATGGATCACCAGGGGTTGGTCGCGTTGCGTACGCAGATCAACGATGTGACCGCGTTCGGAGAGGCATCCGAGAAGCGACGCACCGACCGGTCCGAGGAGCGATGGACACATCGTCCGAGTCGGCGCGCCCTCGCGTGGCTGGCCCGTCCCGAGTCCCCGGTGCGGTTCCTGCAAGTCGTGATCGCCGACTCGGGCACCGGAGTCGCACCGGAGGACGAGGAACGAATCTTTGAGCCGTTCTTTAGCACGAAGCAACCTGGCAAGGGTACAGGACTCGGTCTGGCGATTGTATCCAGTACCATCGAGAACCTTGGTGGGACCATCTGGGTGCAGCGTGCGCGCGAGGGAGGCGCGGCGTTTGTGATCCTGCTTCCACTGCACTCCAGTGGCATGGCCGCCATACACACGCCAACCAGCACGCCGATCTCGCTCGCGGAAATGGAATTGCCGACGACGCAGTAAAACGGTGAAGCACATTGAGCGGCACGCGCTATCGTGTCGGCGTGAAGACACCCTCCGCTCCCCCCCCGCACGCACGCGACGGCCGATTGCTGGTTGAGTGCCTCGTGGCGATGCTGTTGCTCAACACGACGGCGTTGGTCGTCGTCGCCCTCGCGCGCGGTGCCACACACTCGATGCATACCGCGCAACGCACGACAACATCGTGGGCGCTCGCCACGCAGGGAATTGAAGCCGCCGTCGCGGCCTCCTGCCGGGTGGGTACCGCATCCGGCGTAGACACCCGCGCGACGGTCGTGGCCAGCTGGACCGATCGCATGCTCTCGGGATGGAGCGAACGCGACGTGCAGGTCGCCATGACCCGTTCGCCGCTAACCGGCGCGGTACCCGCGACGTTGTCCATGCGCGCCGCGCGGAACTGCCCGTGACGCGCGCACGCCGCGGAAACGGCCTGCTGGAAACGCTGGTTGCCCTGCCGCTGATTGCCCTGCTGGGCGTCGTCGCGATACGGCTGTTGCTGAGCGTGCACCGGCAGGTCCTTCACGCCGACGGAGTGATTGGCGCGTCGCGCGAACTGCGGCACGCGGCCAGCGTCCTGTCAGCGGAACTTCGGGTGCTTCGCGCGCGCGACCTTGTCGCGTGGAACGACACGGTCGTGGAATTCGACGGCACGGTAGGCGTTGGTATTGTATGCGCGTCCGGCCGTGGGGCCGGCCTGCTGCTGCTCGTCGCGCCGAGCACCGCTTCGCGCAACACCGACCCCGTGGCCGCGACGTGGAACCAACCGCCTCAAGCCGGAGATCGTGTGGAGGCGTGGTTGCCCGGGGCATCACCAGCCGACATGCCGACCGTTGCCTCGGCAACGCTCCGCGCGATGTCCACGGGAAACGAGTGCGAACGCTCGCCGCTGATGCCGGATGGTCTGGCCGAAACCACTCGGCTGACGCTCGTCGACACGCTGCCGGGCATGGTGGTGGCGGGTGCGCCGGTGCGCGTGACTCGACGAACACGCTATTCGCTATATCGTGCCAGTGACGGCGACTGGTTTTTGGGTCGACGCACACGAGGCAGTGCGAGCTGGGACATCGTACAACCCGTCGCGGGCCCGCTCCGCTCGCCACGCGATCGAGGCCTCGTGATACGCGTGTACGACGCGCAGGGCGCACCGGTCGACGGCGCATCCGCAGCGGAGGCGACGCGAGTCAGCATCGAGCTGCGCGCGCCCCGTCGGTCGGGAAGCGCCGCACCGCGTCTCGTCACCAACGACTCCGCCCGAATCGATGTCGCACTGCGCGCCGAGCGGGGTCCAGCGCCATGAGCACACGACGACTGCATCCATCTCGGCGACGCTGCGGCGTGGTGTTGCCGCTCGTGCTCGTTGGCATGCTGTTAGTGCTGACAATGAGTCTCGTACTTCAGCAGGCGGCGTGGCGTGCCTCTCGCGGCGCACGCACGCAGTGGGATGCGCAGCGCGGGCTGTATAGCGCCGATGCGGCGGTGGTACGTGCCTTCGCCACCTGGCCCGCCGACTCCATGGCCGCGACGGCGATCGGCACGCGTGTGAATCGGTCCGTGTCCGAGGCCGGTGGTTGGTGGACTGGGGTGTCCATCGTTCGGACGGGTCCCCTCACCGCCGTGTTGCACGCGTCGACGCACCGCGCGCGCGACGCTGGAGCGCTTGGTGTGGGTGATGCAGGCCGACTCGGCGATGGGACGCGCATTCAACGTTCGGTGCTTCGGGTCGTACGCCTCAATCCGCCCGCGATTCCCATACTCGCCGCCGCGACGATGCTCGGCGATGTCGCGCTGGGCGCCGCCACACTCGATGGACGGGACCAATTGCGTGGGTACGATCCGGCACTCGACGACTGCGGACCATGGCGTGACAGCGCCAGCGTGTCAGCGATCGCGTCGGTCGCCTTCACCAATACGGCCATACCCGTGCTGTACGGTTCCGCGATCACGCTCGCGGCGGCCACGGTCGCGCCGATGCGCGAGCGCTTCGACATCGCATTTCCTCAAATCTCGGCGCGCTCGCGGCGTGTGGCACTGGTCGTGTCTGGCAGCGTGGCGTCAGTGGCCCGATGGCGCGCTACGGTGATACAGCCGGCTTTGGGCGTGACGGTCAACGGCGACTCGCGCTATGTCGGACTGCTGGCCTTCGACGGCGACCTGATCGTCCACGGGGCATTGCGTGTGGACGGCCTCCTGGTCGTGCGGGGCGCGATCGACGTCTCAACTGGAACGCTCGAGGTGCGCGGTGCGCTGGTCGTTCGCGACGACAGTGCGCGAGGGTCACACCTCGGCGCGCGGGTACGCGTGACGTACGCGCCATGCCTCATGGGCCGAGCGTTGGCAGCGGTTGCGATGCCCACGACGTCGCCCTTTGGGGTCTTCAACATCCCCTGAGTCGCACGTTTCAAGGGTGTCGCGCGTCGTCCGCGCGGCGACGCCAAGTGAATCACACCTGATGGGCCGACACTGTCACACTGTCGGCAGTCGTGCCCGCCCGCCCCCCTCTAGGCAGCGTTACCTCGTGAGGGTCCGGTCGTTAGTTGGGAGAATCGTCCGACTTGGACAGGTCAAAGTGTCCGAGCCATCGCGTAGAACTCGCGAGTCAGGCGGCTCGACCACCACAGTACAACCCCACATAGCCATGGCGTTCCTCGGTCGAAAGAAGCTGACTATCGGTCTCGACGTTGGTTCTGGACTCGTGAAGGCGGTCGTGATGGACCATACGAGCGGAACTCCCGAGCTGATAAAGGTTGTCATCACTCCGCTCAATGATACGGCCATCGTTGAGGGCGAGGTGATGGACCACGCCATCGTTGCGGACGCCATCCGCCAGACGCTCGACGCGACCGGCATCAAGACGAAGAACATCGTGGCCGCCATTGGCGGACGCGACGTCATCGTCAAGAAGATCGCGATCGAGCGTGTCAAGGAAGCGCAAGCTCGCGAGTTGATGCGGTGGGAAGCGGAACAGCATGTCCCGTTCGACATGGAGTCCGTCGAACTGGATTTCCAGATCCTCGATCCGGATAGCGATGGGCTCGAGATGAGTGTCCTGTTGGTCGCGGCCAAACGCGAGTTGGTCGAAGCGAAGCTCCATCTGCTGACCGACGCCGGTGCGCCGCCGTCGATTATCGATGTCGACGCCTTTGCGCTGCACAATGCCTTCGAAGCGAACCATCCCGATGCGATGAGCGGCACGGTGGCGCTGCTCAACATCGGGAACGAAGCGACCAACCTGAATATCCTCGACGAAGGCGTCCCGATCCTCACTCGCGACCTGACGGTCGGCACGCGTCGGTTTCGCGAAGACCTGCAGCGCGAGCACGGCGTGAGCGGCGATGAGGCGGAAGCCATGCTGCGCGGCTACGACCGCACGATGGCGCTTGATAGCGTCGTGACGCTGCGCGGTGAAGAGATCGCCGTCGGCATGGAACGCGCCGCCACATTCCTCGCCACGTCCTCGCGAACTTTCGTCCAGATCCGCGCGGTGTTTGCCTGCGGTGGCGGTGCCCGCGTTCCGGGGCTGCTGCCGTGGTTGTCCGAACGGCTTCGCATGCCCGTGCAGTTGGCCAATCCGTTGGCCCGCGTCACCGTTCGCGAGGGCGCTTTGGAGTTCCTGTCTACCGATGAAGTCGCGCCGCTGCTGATGCTGCCGGTGGGACTCGCTCTCCGCGCAGCGGCTTGAGGATCGCATCATGATGATCGAAGTCAATCTCCTCCCGGGTGGCAAGAAGCCAACGCGCGGCGCCTCCAGGTTCAACGTCGCCAGCATGTTTGGCGACATCGGCGCCCGCGTGCGTGATCCGTGGCTGGTCGGCGCCACCTCGTCTGTTGTGGTCGCGTTCGCGGTGGTCGGCATCCTGTTCACCACGCAGAACGCCCGCGCCAGTGAAGTGGGTGGCAAGATCGTCGGCGCGGTTCGTGATTCGACGCGCTTTGCCAAGGTGCTCGAAGCGCGGCGCAAGCTCTCGGCCGAACGCGATTCCGTGCATCGCCAATTGCAGATCATCCGCACCATCGACGAGAACCGCTACAACTGGGCGCACATCCTCGACGAAGTGAGCCGATCGCTGCCCGCGTACACTTGGCTCACCATCCTCGAACAGACCAGCAAGATGCCGTTGCCGCCGGGCGCAGACACGGCCAGCGCCGGTGCGCGCGCGGCACTCGCGGCGGCTGCCCCGTCCGCCAGGGACAAGGACACGAAGGTCAAGACCGATGTAGACACCGTGAACGTGCATCCTGACCTCACGTTCCGGGTCGTCGGTCAAACCGTCGACATCCAGGCGCTCACCATGTTCATGCGACAGATGGAAAGCTCTCCCTTTATCCAGAAGGTGGCGCTGACGAAATCCGAGATCGTGATCGTTGATGGAAAGGACGTCACGCAGTTCGAACTCTCGGCGTCGTACGAAGTGCCGCCCCCGGGGGTCGTCCGGACCTCTCCGCTCGTCGTCCCGGTTCGCTGACCAGAGGAACTCATGGCTTTCCTTCCAACTTCCCAACGCGATCAGATCAAGCTGATGATCGGCTTTGCCGCCGTCGCGCTCGCGGTGGCCTACTACGTGTATCCATACGCGGCGCGCGATGAACAGATCGCCGCGGAGACACAGCGCGTCTCCCAGCTCGAGGATGCCAACCAAAAGGCGGCGCGCGAATTCGCCAGCGGGAGCATCGAATTGCTGCGCGTCCAAGCCGCCGAGCATCGGTCGGCACTTACGGTGATGCGTCGTCTCGTGCCAACGGGCAATGAAGTGCCCGCTTTGCTCGAAGAGGTGAGTACGGCAGCGCGTCGCGCCGGGCTCGATGTCGGCGGCGTGACCCCGGAAGCCGTCATTCCCGGTGACAAGTACGACACCTACCGCTACACCGTCACCATCATTGGCGGCTATCACCAGTTTGGCGCGTTCCTCGCGAATGTCGGCTCGCTCGCTCGCATCGTCGCCCCAGTGTATTTCTCCATCGTCACTGGCAGTCCCGGACGCCCGCAGATGATCAAGACTGCGGAGAAGCATGCGCTCGCGTCCACCATCACGCTGCAAACCTACGTTGAACGCACGACGCCGGCGAAACCGGTAGCGGCGAAGGAGGGGTCGTCATGACACAGACAAAACGGTGGTCACTGACCCTCGCGTCGGTGGCGTTGGTGGTGAGTGCGACGTCGGCGGTATCCCAGTCCCAGCCGTCGGCCCGCACGGTCACGCGTGAATCGGCCGGTACGGTCGGCACAAACGCCCCGCCGACCAGGAGTGCGATGCCGACCGAGATCACGATCCAACGCGAGGTCTTCGACTACAATGGGGGCGGACGACGCGATCCCTATAAGTCGCTTATGAGCACCAGCGATATCCGCCCGCTCCTGAGCGATCTGCGGTTGACGGTCGTCGTGTTCGATGCCACGGGCGGCAACTCGGTCGCGATCCTGCGCGACTCGTTCTCGAAGCAGCAGTACCGCGTGCGTGTCGGTCAGCAGTTGGGGCGATTGCATGTGAGCGCCATCAAGCAGAAGGCCGTGCAGTTCACGGTAGAGGAATTCGGATTCAACCGTATCGAAACGCTGCCGCTGAGCAGTGACACGACGAAAGTGAGGAACCCATGATGGGACCGACGACTGTCGCGGTAATCACCGCGGCCCTCGCACACGCGGCACTCGGAGATGCCACCTTTGGCGCGTCCACTGTTCGCGAGGCAGTGCTCGCAGGCGCAACCACCATGTGGACCGCGCCGGCGATTTCGCACGGTGACCCGACGCCGACCAACGGTCGCGTCTCGCGCATCAGTGTTGGACCCGGCGCGAGCGGCGCCGAAATTTCCATCACAATCGACTCCGGCGTGACCGTTCGGCACTTCACACTGGATGGTCCCTCCCGATTGGTGGTCGATCTGGGAGGCGCCAGTCTCGCGGTGCGCGGCGCCACGTATGATGGGCAGGCCCGCGGTCCGATCCGGAATGTGCGGCTCTCGCAGTATCGCAGCGACACCGTGCGCATGGTCATCGATCTGGATGCCGCTCGCAGCTATACGGTCGATCGAACCGGCACGCAGATCCGCGTCCTCGTGGATGGTCCGGTGGTTTCGGTCGCAAAATGGGACACGAAACCGGTGGGTGCGGAATCCACCACTCATGTCGCGGCCGGACGCCTCGACTCGCCACTGCCGACCTACCCGTCGCCGAGCGACCAAGGAACGAGCAATGCGACGCCGAAAAAAGCATCGGTGCCGTCGCTGGCGGAACAAGCGCGGGCCGAGTTTGTCAGCGGCGAGCCGACGCAAGCCGAGAAGCTTCGGGCGGATGGTATCCGACGGGAGGTCGCACGCCTGGAAGCGAAGGCCATTGCCGATGCGCCGATTGTCGGTCGCGCCGGTACCGCCGGGCGCAACCAGCCGCAACAGACACAACAGCAGCAGAAGCCCCGCATCACGGTGAGCTACGACGGCATCGATATCGTCGACGTCATCGCGGCGTTCGCGACCTTCTCGGGCCGCACCATTGTCGTGGGGAAGGAAGTCTCTGGTGTGGTGCGGGCCGATGTTAACGACAAACCGTGGGACGTTGCGCTGCAGGCCATTTTGCAGGCACAGGGTCTTGCCGCGACGGAAGACGCGAGCGGCATCATCACCGTCGACAGCTACCGCAATCTCGCGTCCAACCAGGCGCTCGAACCGATGGTGACGCAAATCGTCGACGTGAACTACGCAAAGGCCACCACGCTGCGCCAGACGGTGCAGGCGCTCTTGGCACGCGATTGCACGGGCTTGAGCACCATGGCCACCGGTCGCGAGATGGGCATGCCCATGAATCAGCAACAGGGCGGCGGCCAAGGCAACAACAACGGCATCAGCGGTCAAGGGTGTGTTGTCCGCGGTAACGTTGCGGCCGACAGCGCGACCAACAAGTTGATCATCACCGAAGTGCCGTCGCGGTTGCCGGAAATCATTGCACGCCTGCAGGAACTCGATATCCGCACGCAGCAGGTCGCGATCAAAGCGAAGATCATCTTCGTGAATCGGACCGGCATTCAGGATATTGGACTCGCCTACGATCTGGGCACCGGCAACAAACAGTTCTTCCAGCAGCTCGTGCCGCGCACCGATCCGAGCACCCTGCTGCCAATCGATACCGATGGCGACGGCGTGCCTGATGCGACTGGGGGCGGGACGCCGTTCCAGGGCCCAGCACGCATCGCGCTCGGTGGCAATGCCATTGCGGGCATCGCGAACGCGAACAACGCGATCAAGCCCAACGCGCTCAACCTGATCTACAGCACCGCGCTCGGTCGCTATCAGTTGACGGCGTTCCTGAACGCGCTCCAAACGTCATCATTGGCCGACGTGCAGTCGGAACCGAGCGTGACCATTCTCAACAACCGCACCGCGACCATCTTTGTCGGCCAGGAAATCCCGATTCGCGTCATCGACGCGAGTGCGGGTGGCGGCGCCCAGGGCGGCGGCGGTGGTGGTGGCGGTGGCGGTGGCGCCCAGGGTGCGCCCAACGCCGCAGCCTTCTTTCCTCGGGCCATGGTGACCAAGGAAGAAGCCGGCATCAAGCTGACCGTGTCGCCGCAGATCACCAACAACCGCATGGTGCTGCTCGATATCCAAGCCGAAAACTCGAGTGCCGAGCTGTCAAACACCGACGTCGGCGTGATCTTCAATCGGCAGCGGGCCGACTCGAAGGTGCTGGTTGCCGATGGTGAAGCAGCCGTCATCGGCGGTCTCACCGTCACTGAAACCACACGCTTTCGCAGCGGTATTCCGGTCCTGATGAATCTTCCCTTCATCGGTCGCCTCTTCTCGCAGAACACCAAGAACGAGACGAAGCGCGATCTGCTGATCCTTGTCACGCCACATATCCTGGAAGACGGCGCCGCGCCGCCTCCAGGCCGCTGACCGCCGAGGATCTCCCAACCATGATTCCATTCACTCCGATCCGCGCTACGGCGCGGACCCGGCCGGCCGCGGCGACACGCCGCGCGCTCGTCGTCCTCGGCGCTGTCGTGGCCCTGGGCGCGTGCAATGGCGATGAAGTATTCGATCCGCCCTTCCGGGACGCGGTCAAACCGCGTGTCACCATCGCCAAGGGCAACAACCAGACTGATACCACGCTGGTGATGTCGGTGAACGCGACCGACAACGTGGGCCTCAAGACCATCCGTGTCATGCTGAGCGGTGGTGTGGCCGCAGCATACGATACGACCTTCACCACTTCCATCCAGACGGCAACGCTGGCACTCACCGTGCCCGTGCCGAGTAGCGCGCCGCTAGGATCGACCGTAAACGTCCTGGCAATTGCCATCGACGGCGCCACGAACACGTCCGACACGGCGCGCCTGGTCATGACGGTCGGCAACCTCGAACCGCCCCGCGCCGTGATCACCAGCCCCGCGGCCGGTTCGCCCGTCGTTTCTGGCAAAGCGCTCGTGTTGTCGCTGTCCGCGCGCGCCCGCTACAAGATTCGAACATT
>JANLVM010000602.1:0-14900 GCA_031364015.1 Gemmatimonadaceae bacterium | reverse complement strand
CCCATGTGACCCTGATACACTTGGTCGCCGATGGCAATCGTCGGGGTTGAGTTCACACCGCGCGCATCGCCCGCTGCCTTGTTCGCCTGAATGCGCGGAAGATTTCTTTGCGAGCTGTAGCACTCGTCGTAGGCCTTCATGTCAATGCCCAAAGTCTTGGCATAGCCACCCAGCACTTTCCGTGGATTGCCAGTTGCCTGGCCGTTCCACTGGTCTTGGCCGGCAAAAATGGCGTCATGCATTTCCCAGAATTTACCTTGGTCGGCAGCGCATGACGCCGCCAGGGACGCGGCCAGCGTATTGGTGTGCATGGGCAGCGGGTAATCGAAATAGCGAAAATTCGCGAGCCCGGGCTCGATGAGGCGCGAGCGAATCTCGGGCTCTTCGAGCGTGGCAAACTGGGCGCACCCGGGACACTCGAAGTCCGCGAACTCCATTATCGTGACCGGCGCGTTCGGATCGCCGCGCAGATAGCCCTCGGCCTTGGGAAGGTTCGCCATGGTCGCCGCCCCGAGCGTAATCGGCTTGGGCTTCGAAGCCGTTATGGCGTACCAGATGCCGACGCCGCCGACGACGGCGAGCAGCAGCAGCACGCCGTAGAACGGTGTGCGGGATTTGGTGGGGGTTGCCTTTACCACGCGTTCTCCTTGTCTTCGTTCGGCGACCAGTCGGCCAGGTGCCCACGTTGCATGGGCGCCACGTCAAGTTATGGACGGGCCGACCCGCTGGCTACGTCCAAATATTTCGCGCACTCGCCAGATTATCCAATTCATGTACGTCGAACACTTGCGCATTCCCATCGGTTCGGGCGCACTGCACGTGGAGCGTGTTGGCCGCGGCGGGCCACCCGTCGTGCTGCTGCACGGCTTCGGCACGTGTGCCTTTCTTTGGCGACGACTCTCGCCGGCGCTCGCCATGGCGGGCTACACCGCAATCGCCATCGATCTGCTGGGTCACGGTGAATCCGATCGTCCCGAGGACGCCAGTTACGGGTTGGCGGCACAGGCCGAGTACCTCGAGCGGGCCTTGGCGGCTTTGCGGCTCTCTGGGGTGACCGTCGTCGGGCAGGATATCGGCGCACTGGTCGCGCTGTTGCTGGCCGCGAGCCCGCGCACGCGTATAGCCGGCGTCGTGATGCTGTCCCCTCCGGATCCGGACGACTTGCCCGGTGCGACCATTCGGTCGCTGCAACGACGGTCGGCCCGGGTCGCGTTCAATGCGAATACACTCTTCGGCGCTCAGCCAGCGCTCGCCGCACTCCTTCGCTCTGGTGTGACGTCTCCCGAGCGAATGTCCGACCTGCTGGTGGCGCGCTACCTGGCGCCGTTCGTGGGATCGGATGGTCTGACTCAATTGGTTCAGCGGGCGACTGCGGTCGAATTGTCCGACGCGGCTCGCTCGGCTGTCGCGAAGGTGGTTGGTCCGGTACTGGTCATTGCTGGCGATACGGAGTCGCCAAAGCCGTCGCTTTCCTGGTCTGCGCTGTTGCCGGCCTCGAACGTCGAGAGTCATCGCCTTGCGGGCGTTGGCTGGCTGGTCCCGGAAGACGCGCCCGGGATCCTTCGCGACCTGCTTGTTTCCGGCCTCGCCGCTCAACGAAAGTCCTGACGTGCGCGTCTTCTTCGGTTGAGTTGGGCGACGGTGCTACAGAGGGAAATTGGTCGATCACCCCCTTGGGGGAGACCAACCAATTGGTTATATTGTTCATGCTGACCCGGATGCTCCGTTCAGCCCTGTTGTTCGTCGCACTTCCCCGAGGAAATGGTTAAAACAAAGCTTCGTCCGCGTCGTGACGTCACGGTCAACTCTCCGTATCAGGAAGCCCGTGATGAGCTGTTTCAACAGATCATGCAATGCGGGGTTATCGGGTGTCATGCCGACGACCAAAAGGAGTGGTTTGACACCACCCTGCAGTACTTGGCGGGCCGCTATCCCGAGCTCAAGCCAACCGAAGTCACCGAGTTGCGCACACTTGGCGAGCGATTTGCGCAGCCGCCCAAGTCCCAATTGCAGGAAGTCGCGACCGTCTGATTACGCCGTCTCGTCAAGCCAAACGGTCTTGATGCACGCGAACGCCTCCCGAGTCTGAGAGGCGTTCGTCATATCAGTGCACTACACGGTGTCGTCGAAAGTCCTTCGCTCACAAACCGGCTGGCGAGACCGGCGCGCGCACCCGTTCGCGCCAGAGCATCAGCGTATAGTCCACCGTCGCCGCCAGTCCGAGC
The DNA here is from genome assembly GCA_031364015.1 of Gemmatimonadaceae bacterium. GTDB lineage: Bacteria > Gemmatimonadota > Gemmatimonadetes > Gemmatimonadales > Gemmatimonadaceae > Gemmatimonas. Next base: position 12,675 of record JANLVM010000602.1, on the reverse strand, counting down.
GCTGCCACAATGACGACCAGCACGGTCACCAGCGACGGCGCGATGAGTACGGTCAAGAATGTGATGAGCTGCGCCACGGTGACGGCCTTGCCCAGCAGCCGCGCCTTGAACGGGACGGCCCGGAGCCAACTGATGTTACGGGCGACGAAGAACCCGATCACCGACATCACGTCGCGAAACATGACCGCGACCGCGTGCCAGACGCTGAACTGTCCACCAAGGACATAGCTGATCACCACGCCAAGCACAAACAGCCGATCCGCAATGGGATCGAGCAGTGCACCAAAGCGCGACGTACCCTGCGTGCGTCGCGCCAACCAGCCGTCGAGAAAATCCGTCAGCGACGCAATCCCGATAAGCGCCAGCCGGGTTGGGACCGCATCAGACGCCACGAAGCCCACCGCCAGCGCAACGCGCGAGCTGGAGACAAGGTTTGGGAGCGTGAACAACGTCGTGCGCGGCATCTCTCATATTACGCCGGAACGGGGCGCCCGTGCCACCAAATTCGCGCCGGCTGGGCGAGTTTCAGGTTATCCTGCGGGTGACAAGCAGCGACGGCCGTCAGGGCCCGAGCGACCAATCCGCCTGGAGAGTCTGAAATGACCGAGCCGTTCGCTCAGTTGGCGCCACTGACCTTCCTGATTGGCTTGTTGGTACTGTCGTGGGACATCCTGCTGGCCGGCTGGATGGCGGCGCGCCGTGAGGCCCCGAGCGCCTTTACGCAGCTCACCAGCCTCTGCGGACTCATGGTGGCACCAGCGCTCGTGGTGGCCATCGCCACCGGGACCGAAGACGGGGCGCGCACCGTGTCGGGCATTTCCTGGCTGTTACCGGCGGTCTGCGCCGCGTTCGTGCTGCAGGTACTGTACGCGATCGTCGTTGGCTTGGTCTCACCCGTCGTGGCCCTCCCGATCCTGCTCTACGATCTGGTGGTCACCGTGGTCGTGACGGGAGACTATCTCGTGGCCACGCAGGGCGCGGCGCCGTTGCCACTGCAAGCGGCGGTCGCGGCACGCGACGTGGTATTCGGGATGACCGTTGGACGTGCATCGCTCGTCTCGCCGTTCGCGATTCTCGTACCCATGATTGCACCCGCGTATCCGGCACGATGGCGACTCTCGGCGCTCGCGCGCGCCACGCTCGTCCTTTCGGCGACGGCCGTGACGACGGTATTGGTGATCGAGTGGCCGCGCGGTGTGGCCGCCGTCCGCAGCTACGAGCGCGCGACCATGCTGCCCCTGCAGGCGCGACCGCTCGGTGACTTCGCACTGGGTATGCGCTTCCTTCCGGTCCTCGACGGTCCTCCATCGGCGCGCGCGGTCAAGGCCGATCGCGTACTGCTGCAACAGTTCGCACCCGACGCCATCCTGATCGTACTGGACAATGAGGGCACCCGACCTGGCGCGCTCGATTCGCTGGCCCGTGTCCTCGAACCGCTGCGCCGCGACAGTACGCACATCGTGATCGCGTTGCACCAAGGGCGACACCCTGCGCGAGCGGACGACCCGGCGCGTGCAACCGCCATCGAGCGCGTACTCCTGCGACTGCGGCCCGATGTGCTCTTCCCGGCCATCGGCAATCCCATTCCCTCGGTGCTGCCAGCAGATGCGCCAAGCATCAGTTGGTGGCGCGTCGTACTGCGTGCGAGCGACACCGTTCGCGCCCGCGTGCGTCCGGCCACACGACTGGGGCTGGCGCTTTCTCGCATGGATGCGCGAGACAGCGCGATCTATGCGTGGGCCACCGGGCCGTCGTCGCCGGTCACCGTGATCGGTGCTGTCGTGTATCCCTCGTTCTCCGGACTTCCCGGTGTCGATGCACGGCTTCGCGCTTTCGATCGCTGGCACTCGCGCGTCAATGTCATGACGGCCAATGTACCGGCACACTGGTTAGTCAATGTCGGCGGGTTGCCACACGCCCATGGCGATGCGTCGCAGTTGACAGCCATGCAGTGGGCGCTTTCATGGGGCTCCCGACGCGCCTGGATCTCGGCGGTGATCTTTGGCGAACCGGCAGACTACGAAGGCGCGATGGGTGTGCGTTCGGCAGACGGCCGCGTGCGACAAGCCTGGCCCGTCCTTTCAGGAGCGGCAAAAGCGATACGGGATGCCCGAGTGCGATAGCCGGGAACGACCTCCAGCTAGCGATCGCTCACCGTGGAACAGCAACGGCGCCATCAGGGCTAAAGGGCAATGGGCGATCGGCAAACGTCGTGGAACAGCAACGGCGCCATCAGGGTGAAAATGCAATGGCGATCTGCAAAACGTTTGGCCGATCGCTTCTCGCCGTTTGGCCCTGATAGCGTAGTGGTACTGTCCTGCCCCTAACCGCCGACAGCTAGGAACTCCCCCGCACGACCCCCTCCACCACTCTCGCCGGATCGAAGTACCGTTCGGCCATCGCCCGCACGTCGGCCGCCGACACCGCCGCAACACGATCGCTGTATTCGCGACGCTCTTCGAGACCACGGCCAAACAGCCACGCGTCAACCAGTTCGCCAAGGACCGCGCTACCGGCCTGTAGTCCGATGGCGTGCGAACCTATCAAGTATCGACGCGCGCGTTCGATCTCCTCGGCACTCGGCGCTACTTCTCGCAGTCGCGCGAACTCCCGCAACAGTCCAGCACGAGCCTCATCCTCACGGTCGGGTGAGGTCGCGATATAGGCGGCAAAAACGCCACCGGCGCGTCGCTCAATGGGAAACGCGGACACGCTGTACGACAATGACTGCTTGTCGCGCAGCTGCTCAAAAAAACGTCCCCCGAGCCCACTGGCAATCGCCGACAGTACCCGCGACGCGAAACGCTCCTCATCGGTGCGCGCAGGTCCGGGGAACAGCAGTGCTAACGCCGTCTGCTGTTTGTCTCGTGAGTCTTCAGCTACCACACGCTCTGCGGGCCACAACATCGATGGCGGCGCCGTGTGATCTCGAAACGTCAGCGTCGAGAATTCGCGCGCGATGAAGGCGACCGTTGCGGCCGGATCCACGTCCCCGACCACCGCGATCACGGTGGCGCCGCGACGAATCTGCTCCGCGTGGAATGCGCGTACGGCCGCGGTATCAATCGACGCGAGTGACTCGGGTGTACCAATGACCGAGCGACCATAGGTATGTGTCCCATACGCCGCAACGGTGGCCAAACGCAGCGGCCAGCGATACATGTCATCTCGCCAGCGCACAATTTCGGCTAGCGCCAGCGAACGCTCGGTGTCTACACCATCATCAGGAAACACCGGATGTTGGGTGACATCGGCCAGTATCTCCACCGCGGCGCGCCAATGACGCACCGGAACCGAGAGCGACCACCCGAGACTTTCGAGTCCAGCGGTGACCGCAATACTGGCGCCGAGTTCCTCGACGGATTCGGCAAGCTGTGCACCACTGCGTGTCGCGGTGCCCTTGAGCATGGCGTGAGCAGTCAGACGAGCCAGTCCCTCCGCGCCCTCCGGTTCGGCGCTTGCGCCTCCTCGTTGAAACACGCCAATGTTGACCAAGGGCGCATCCTTCCTGGCCAGCACTATCACCGACACGCCGCTCGCCAATTCGTGGACATGCGCGCCATCTACGAGGCGTCGCGCGGTGAGCGCCTCGCGAGTGGGTGACAACGGAAGCCGTGGAATGCCGCGCGCAGGCGAGGGCACGTGTGGTGGCGGCAACACGCTACTGCCCTGCCCGTCTGCTTCGCGTAGCCACGCGTGCAACGCATTCGCATTGGCCGCGAGCGGCGTACCCACCGTGGGTCGATAGCTCACCACCGACAGCTGCGACGGATCGAGATGCCGTTGCATCACGTCCTGCAACGCGGGTGCATCGAGCGTCAGCAATCGATCATAGTACGTGGCGGCATTGGCCAACCCGCCTTGTGCTTCCCACGATGCAAGGTATGTCGCCTGTCCATCCATCGTTTCCAGGCGACGCAGCCAGCGCGCCTCGACAATGCGTTGCGCACGGGCAACCTCGCGGTCGCGGAATCCTTGTTCACGCACCGCCTGCACCTCTCGCCACATCTGCTGTGCCGCTGCCGGCGCGTGTTCGCCCGTGGTCTCGGCGTGGACCACAAATACGCCCACGTCACCAGCGGTGTAGTTCCATGCAGACACAGTTGACGCCAACTGCCGGTCGCGCACGGCGCGGTACAGGCGTGACGCCCGCCCTGTTCCCAGTACGGCGCCGGATAAGTCGAGGGCCGGCGTATCGTGATGCTCAAGGCTTGGTGTCCGCCAACCGAAGGCGATCTGTTGCTGCACAATGTCGCCCGACAACTCCTGTACGCGAATTCCCGGGGGTGACAATTCCATCGGTCCGGGTGTCCGCGGGACGGGCACGTTCAGGAGCGTGCCGTACCGAGTACGCACCGCGCGGCGCACCACGTCGGGGTCGACGTCGCCCACGATGGAAAGGATCGTGTTGGAGGGTTGATACCATGCCCGGTAAAACCCCAGCAGCACGTCCTGGGTGAACGTTCGCAGCCACGCTTCCTCGCCCATGCGCCACCGTCGAATGCGATGGCGATCGAACAGTAGCGCGTACAGCGACTCGATGGTGACAGCCGTCGGCGTGTCGCGCTTCCGTTTCGCCTCCTGGATGATCACCTCCAGTTCACGAGACAACTCGTCAGCGTCGATGACCGAGTGCGCGAACGCATCGAACTGGATGTCGAGCCCCTGCTCGAACGCGTCCGACGGCAGCACCGTGTAGTAACTCGTATGGTCGTAAATCGTGTGCGCGTTCAGGTAGCCGCCGTTGGCTTTGGTTTCGCGCGCAATGGCTCCCACCCCACGTGTCGGTGTCCCCTTGAAGAACATGTGTTCGAGGACATGCGAGATGCCGACCAGGTCGTCGGGTTCATCGAAGTATCCCGCCTTCACGTGCGTCACGATCGCCACGACCGGCGCCGACGTATCACGCCGCACCAGGAGCGTCAGGCCATTGGGGAGTACTTCGCGTTCCGTCTCGCGATGGAGCGCGATGGCGTAATCCGCGGTGATCCCATTCATCGCGGAGGGGCGGCCGGTATCGGAGCAGGATTTGGTGGAGCGAGGAGTACCGGCGCCGTGAGACACGGAGTCCACGCGCCGCGACCGGCGCGACTGGCCCACCGCGCGGCTTCGTCGAATCGACCAAGCCGATGCAACGCGCACGCCAGGAACCCTTGCGCCAGAAAATCGGTCGGATCGAGTTCCACCGCGCGCACGTAGAAACGTCGCGCAAGTTCCGGTTGTCCATCGGCCAACAGTGCCGCAGCGAGTTCGCGCTGCACCAACGCATTCTGCGGATCGAGACGCACGGCCACCTCAAGCAGCTGGCGTGCCCGCGCCAAATCCTGATCTTCTCGGGCGATGCGACCGAGATACAGCAGCGGGCGCGCGTCGTCGGGGCGATCTTGGGCAGCGCGGGTGAACGCCACTCGCGCCGCGTCGCGCGCGCCGCGCTCGAACGCCGCAACACCATCGTCGAAGTCGCGATCTCGCTGGCCGGCCAGCAGCATCCACGTGCCGGCAGCGCCCATGATCAGCAGCACCACCACTCCGACGAGAAACACACGCGTCGCATACCATGGGCGCAGGGACACCGCGCCCGCCGCGTCCCACGCCGTGGCACCACCGCTCGCACGTGCCGATGACAGCGTTTCCGCCGATGGCGCGGAATGCGGGGCGGCGAGTGTTCGGTCGACCGCCGCGTGCAGTGGTGCCGCCACGGCCGGGGGCGGCGCGAGCGGATGTTCGACCGCGTGCTCTAACGCCAGCCACGCTTCACGCGCGACACTCCGTTCCGTTTCGTTGGGGGGTACGCTGGTGTGCGGTTCGACCTTGTCCGCATCCTGAAGTCCGTCAACCCAGCTCTGCAACGCGACCATCGCGTGCGCATCACCCAACGTGAGCAGTTGCCGCCGACGGGCCTCGCCGACCAGTGCTTGTCCGGTGAGTTCGGCGCGTCCCACCACGGTCTGCAGTACTCGCTCGGCCGCCGCCCACATCGCCACTCCGCGTCCCAGCGGCGTCGCCAGTCCTTCCGCCGTTCCGCGCCACTCCGGGGTCGCCGTCGCTTGAGATCGCGGGCGACCCAGACTGGGTTCAAAAACAGCTCGAGCCGCCTCCAGCGCCGCGTGTGCGCTCATCGCACGATGCGGAGCAGTCCGGCGTTCGCGCTTTCGCGCAGAAACGCCTCCGGCGCGTGCGACGCAATGCGAAGACCCGTGGCACCGTAGTGTCGTCGCGCTTCGAGCGCCATGAACTCTTCCAGCGAACGCCCTGCATCGCGCGCATCGCGCAACGCTTGCACGATCTCCGCCCACGTGCCCTCAAACACACTGCCATCGCGCATCATGACACGATGCGACCCGTCTGGGGAAAACCCATCAGTTGACGAAAAATCCGGTTGGTGCTCCGCCTGCTGCTGAGCGAGCCCAGACAGCAGCCCGCCCAGCGTTTCCAGTTGTCCCTGCGCCTGCGACACGGCCTCGCTTTCCTGCTCCATCACATGCTGCTCCACTTCGGCCAACAAGTCGTCAATGGCATCGGGTTCACCGGCCAGTTCCACCAGCCGCGCTTCCCACGGCTTGAGTTCTGGGTCGTCGTCCTTGAACCGATAGACGGACTTCTTCAGCTCAGTAAGCCGCCAGATGCCGAGTTCATCCCAATGATCGTCCGGCGTGGTTTTCTCGTACTCGGCGAGCGCCGACTCCAGTTCACCGGAATCGTACAAGAGGTTGGCCAAATACACGCGCGCTTCGCTGAAGTCTGCATCAAGCGCGAGCGCGTGTTGCAGCGAGGCAATCGCCGTGGCATCCTGTCCCAGCCGATGCTGCGCGTAGCCCACGCACGCTACCGCTTCCGCCGACTCTGGCGCGTGCGCGACCGCCCGCTCGAAGAAGGTGATGGCGTTCTCGACGAACCCTTCGCGAAACAAGGCGCGCCCGATTTGCAGCATCAAATCGGCATCGTCGTCGTAGCCGAGCGCGATCGTGCGATCGAACGCGCGTAAACCCGCCTCGGTCTGACCGAACTTGAGCAGCAGTTCGCCGAGCCCCGCCAGGGCATCTTCATGCTCTGGGTCGAGCATCAGGGCTTCTTCAAAACTGCGACGCGCCCACGCGTACTCCTCGCGGGCTAACCTCGCATACCCGATGCCGACGTGCAATTCGACTGCGTTTGGATAGACGGCCAATCCCTCGCGCAGCAAAGCGAGCGCCTCATCGTACTGCCCCTCGTTGTAAAGGGCGTGAGCGCGCTCATCGTATTCCTCGGATCTCAGGAACGGAGTGGACATTGCGGGAAAAACCTCCGGAGCGAGCGGGTGACCGGATAGTACCGTGCGCTACATGCGAAGTTCAATCTCTTTTCCGCTTCTTCGTAACATCGTCAACGCCGACGCGATGTGCCCAGCCAGCGCAGCATTGGATTCCAGCAAGGCGAGATTCGCCTGAACCGATGCGCCGTTGGTCCGGCGTTGCACCTCCGAGAGGAGAAAAGGGGTGACGGCCGCTCCGCGGATACCCTGCGCCGCAGCCACCTGGAGTGCTGCGGTCGTGGCATCTTCTACCAGCGCTGGCGCCAGGGCGAAGCGGGCGGGCGGTGACTGCACCACGAGCATGGCGCCCCGTCGTCCAAGCGCGCGATGCGCCTGCCATGCGCGCGCGAGATGCTCGGGGGTGTCGGCGAACGCGCTGAGCGACAATCCCGTACGCTCGGTGAAGAATCCGGGGAGTTCCCACGTTCGGTAGCCCACCACTGGCACACCCAGCGTTTCCAGTCGTTCGAGCGTGGCGGGTAAATCGAGAATGGATTTGGCACCGGCGCATACTACCAAGGTGCTGACGCGCGCGAGTTCGTAAAGATCGGCCGACTCGTCGAATGGCGCGTCGCGATGAACGCCGCCGATCCCGCCGGTCGCGAACACTTCGATGTTGGCGAGCGCGCACAGGGCCAGCGTACCGGCGACGGTGGTGGCGCCGTCGGCACCGTCGGCGACCGCCATCGCCAGATCGCGTGCCGATACCTTGCGGACCCCTGTTCGGGCGAGAAACCGTTCGAGTGCTTCCGGTTCGAGCCCAAGCACGGGAACCCCACGATCAATAGCGGCGATAGCTGGTGTCGCGCCGGACGCACGCACCGCGTCACTCATGCGCTGTGCGGCCTCTCGATTGAACGGCGGCTCGAGGCCCTGCGCCAGCACCGAGCTTTCGAGGGCAACGACGGCGTCACCGCGCGCCAGCGCGGTACCAACGACATCGGTGCAGCGAGGGCTCAGACGGCGCTCGGGCACGCGGCGGTCAGTGATTCGCGGTCAGTGATTCGCGGTCGGCGGTGTTCGGTTAGGTCGCCGCAGACGCGTCGTCGAACATGTCGCTCTTTCGTGCCTCAATCAACTCCCACTCTTTCGACGTCGGATCATACACCGCCATCAATTTGACGGTCTCGCCGGCCCAGACGTCGAATATCTTCCCAGTATTCTGATACACCTTGATCTCGTGTCCGTCCTCAAACTTCATCACGACCATCGGATACTGGGTGTTCGAATACTGCTTGCGGAGCTTCGTAGGCGGACGATGCGTCGGCGAGTTCATGCGTCTCGGGGTCGGAGGGCACCAAGGATGCGAAGGAACTTGGTGGCGCGCACGAGCGAGCGCCAGCGGGCTCACGTCACCGTTGAGGATACCCCGGCGAAGGGCGTCCACGCGTCGGTCGCGAGGATGTCGTCGATCGCCGCGACACACGCCGCGAGTTCCTCGTCGGTCGTATAAAAATGAGGGGCCACTCTGATGCCCGCCCCTGGTCGATAGTCGATGACCACATCACGTGCCAGGAGCGCACGGGCCACCTCGGCGGCGTGTGGTACGTCGAACGCCACCGTCCCCCCGCGGCGCGCACTGTCCATCGGCGCATTGATCCGCCAGTCGCGACGTACCGCCATCTCGATCAGCGATGTCGTTTGACGCACACTTTTGGCCCGTATCCGCTCCATACCGGCCAGCGCCACCAGTCGAGGCCCTTCCATTCCAGCGAACAGCGCTGGCACTGAGGGCGTCCCGCCCAACCAGCGCCAGCTGCCCTTCGCCGGTTCCATCACATCAGCAAACGCGAACGGGTTGCGATGCGCCTGCCATCCGGTAAGGGCGGGGGCGAATTGCTCGCTGGCCCCCGGCGATGCGTACAGAAAACACCCACCCGGCCCTCCGCACAACCATTTGAGCACCCCACCACACAGAAAATCAACGCCGAGCGCGTGCACGTCCACCGGCATCACTCCGACACTGTGATACGCGTCGAGCGCGACCACCGCACCGACGTCGCGCGCCCGTGCGCAGACGGCCGCCACGTCGAGCACGTATGCCGAGCGAAAGAGGACGTGGGAGATGGCGACCAGACGCGTCCGCGTCGTAATGGCGGCCAGTAACCGCTCGAGTGGAATCCCTATGCCGTCGTCGGTCGGCACCACAGTCACGCGCGCACCCAGGCGTGGGGCCAGCGCATCGTAGGCATAGCGCACCGACGGAAAGTCGAGCGCGGTCATGACGATCTCGTTGCGGTCTGCCGGAAAGTCGAGCGCGCAGAGCACTTGACTCATCGCCTGTGTGACCGTGGGAACCATCACCACTTCGCCTGGCGACGCGCCGATCAACGGCGCGAGCTGGGCGCCCATGGTCACGGGCAGCTCCCACCACCCCTCGGCCCACGCCCGCACGCCACGGGTGCGCCACTGGTCGGTGTATTCCGCCAGCTTGTCGGGCACGGTGCGCGGCATCGCGCCCAGTGAATTGGAGACGAGATACGTCGACGTCGCGAGGATCGGGAATTCGTCGCGAAAGCGCAGGAGCGGGTCGGCAAGGGCGGTCGTCACACCGGGAAAGGTGGTGTTGGGGCGCGCCCAGCGAAACTCCCGCACCTCACGTTCAAGAACGGCCGCGTTCGAGCCGATGAAATAGAGAGGTGCCCGAGTAGACACCGCTGCTGGTTGATCTCATGGAGACGGTCCTGCCCACTCTCGCGACGCGACTTCGTCGGCCCCGCGCGCGCACGGCGATTGCTGCGCCGCGCGTGTTCACGCGCCATCTTTCCCGTCGACATGAAGAAGCCGCTTGATCCGCCTCGGGACGCCCGCGTGACCCGTACCCCTCGGTCGCGCCCTGCGGTGACCGCGCCGCGCGCGCCGCGCATTGGGCTGGTCCTCGGTGGGGGCGCGCTGAAAGGTCTGGCGCACATTGGAGCGCTCCGCGCGTTGGAAGAAGCGGGGATTCGTCCGTCACTGTACGCCGGTACGAGCATCGGGGCGATGATTGCCGCAGCCGCCGCGTCGGGAATGTCAGTGGCCGAGTTGACCGCGCGAGCCGCCCGATTCCGACGACGCGACCTGTTTCGCATCAATCACCTCGGCATGCTCATGGAGCGTATGTTGTCGCGCTCTATCTACCTCGAAGCGCCGCTCCGCGCCCTCTCCGACGAACTGGTCCCGGATGGCACCTTCGAAGAACTTCGGGTGCCGCTGCTCGTCACCGCTGTGGACGTCGATCGAGGCGTCCCCGTTGTGTTCGGTCGTCCCGGTCTCACCAACGTGCGCGTACGTGACGCGGTGTACGCGTCGTGCGCCCTGCCGGGGTTCTTCCCACCCGGTGTGGTCGACGGACGCACCTGTATTGATGGCGGCACCACCGACAACCTCCCGGTCGCCATCGCTGGGCAGGATGTCGAGGCCCTGATTGCGGTCGATGTGGGCATTGCCGATGTGCCCATCGCGTCGGGTGTCGCCGAGCAGGGCTTTGCCTCGATATTCATGCGCGCGGCCGCTATGATGATGCACGAGCAACAGCAGCACGCGCTCGAGCTGTGGAAAACCCCGCCGATGCTCCTGATTCGCCCCAAAGTATCGCACATCGGATGGTTCAGTTTTTCGCACGTCGAGGAGTTGCTCGAGGTAGGGTACACGGCCACCAGGGACGCGTTGCGCGACCTGGATACGATGTTACGGGCACCCGGCGGGATTTACCCCCGCCGCGACGTGGAGATCGTGGTGGACCGCGCGGCCTGCACGGGGTGCGCACTGTGCGTCGCGCGCGCCCCAGAGGTCATGGCCCTCGATGCGGCGCAGAAGGCCTACCCCCTTACGAGTCGCCATGAGTGGTCACCGGCCGATGGCGCCTTCGTGCGATGCTGCCCGGTGGGCGCGATCCAGGCAATCGCCGCGACCGACGTGTGGCGTGACGGCGATCCGCAACCGATATTCCAAGAAGCCTTGTCGGTACCGGGTGTCCACATGTAGGTGGCACTGCGGCGCGATGAGTGGCTCCGTCCAAAACGCGTGCGACCACCCTTGGGGCCGGCGCACGCAGGACTAATCTCACACATGTCGCATCCCAATTCGTTCAGCAGCCGTTCCACCTTGTCGGTGGGCGACCGTCAGTACGCGTACTTCCATCTCAGCGCCCTCGACGCGCTTCCCGGAAGCACCGCCGCCACCCTCCCTTTCTCGTTGCGCGTGCTGCTGGAGAACCTGCTGCGCGGCGAGGACGGAGCGTTCGTGAAACGCTCGGACGTTGAAGGGTTGGCCTGCTGGAACGTCCAGGTGCCCGTTGACAAGGAGATCGCCTTCCGCACCGCGCGCGTCCTCTTGCAGGATTTCACCGGGGTCCCCTGCGTGGTCGACCTGGCGGCAATGCGCGACGCCATGGTGGCGCTCGGAGGCGATCCGACGCGCATTAATCCGCTGCAACCCGTCGACCTGGTCATTGACCACTCGGTGCAAGTCGACGAGTACGGCACCGAGGCCTCGTTGCTGCTGAACACCGAGTTGGAGTTCGACCGCAATCGCGAACGCTATGAGTTTCTCAAGTGGGGACAGACGGCGCTACGCAATTTCCGCGTCGTCCCGCCCGGCACCGGCATCTGCCATCAGGTGAATCTCGAATACCTGGGCCAAGTGGTATTCACCGCCGCCGACGGCGCCGACACACTGGCATACTGCGATTCGTTGGTTGGTACCGATTCCCACACCACGATGATCAACGGACTCGGCGTGCTGGGCTGGGGCGTGGGCGGCATTGAAGCAGAAGCCGCCATGCTGGGTCAGCCGGTGAGCATGCTCATCCCCGACGTCATTGGTTTTCGCCTGCACGGCAAGCTGCCCGCAGGCGCCACGGCCACCGACCTGGTGCTCACCTGCACCGAGATGCTTCGCCAGAAGAAGGTCGTCGGCAAGTTTGTGGAGTTCTATGGACCGGGATTGTCGTCGCTGGCGCTCGCCGATCGCGCCACCATCGCCAACATGGCACCCGAATACGGCGCGACCATGGGGTTCTTCCCGGTCGACGCGGAAACCCTCAAGTACCTGCGACTCTCCGGACGCAGCGATGCGCACGTCGCGTTAGTGGAAGCGTACTGCCAGGCGCAGGGACTGTTCCGCACCGACGCGACGCCCGATCCGATCTTTACGGATACGCTGGCGTTGGACTTGAGTACGGTCGTGCCGAGTCTCGCCGGCCCCAAACGTCCGCAGGATCGCGTGCCGCTCTCGCGGAGCAAGGCGATGTATCGCGACGCGCTCGCCGCGCAGTTGGCGTCGCAGGCGAAAACGGTGCCGGCGACCGCGCCCGCGACCGCGCCCGCGACCGCGCCCGCGACCGCTGGTTCACCAGCGGCGACGATGGTGTCCGAGGGGGCGCCGGTCATCGCGGAGGAAGG
>JANLVM010000563.1:0-16500 GCA_031364015.1 Gemmatimonadaceae bacterium | reverse complement strand
CGCCGAGGCGCGCACGCCACGGCGATCCTGCTTCCTCTCGTGATCGCTTCGCGATCACTCCCCGCCCCGAGCGATCAACTCGCCCAGGTACTCACTACTCTTTGTTCCCCTACTTCCGCCGACTGACTGCTGCTTCCTACTCAGTACAACAGGCCCGGAGGGAATCGAACCCCCAACCGCCGGTTTTGGAGACCGGTGCTCTACCAATTGAGCTACGGACCTCCGGGAGTGCCGACCGCCGCCAACACTCTCGTTGCGACTCAGGGTGACCGACGGGAATTGAACCCGCAACCCCCGGAACCACAATCCGGTGCTCTAACCAATTGAGCTACGGCCACCGTGTCGAACGCGTGGGCCAAATCGCCGCACCGTTCGGACTTCCCCGCCGCCCTTTGAACACGCGAGGGCAGTCGGAAATCGTAACCAGTCGAGCCGTCGTTTGCAACCCGAGCAACGACAACGACGCCGGTTCGCGCGTTAGTCCTTCGCGCGATCGAGATACTCGCCGGTTGTCGGATTCACACGAATGCGCGTGCCCGATTCCACAAACTCGGGCACGTTCACCATCACGCCGTTTTCGAGCTTGGCCGGTTTCGACGATGCGTTCTTCGTTGCGCCACGCACCACCGGTGCCGTATCCACGATCGTGAAGACCAGCGAATTGGGCAGCTCAATCCCAATGGGCCGACCGTTGTAGTACTCGGCGAGGATCTTCATGCCCGACTGCATCCACGGAGCAGAATCGCCGAGCGCCTCATCGTCCATCTCCAGCTGATCGTAGTTCGAGGTGTTCATGAAATGATAGGAATCGCCACCCTGGTACATGAACTCCAGTTCGTGCGTTTCCATATCCGCCTTCACGATCGTGTCCGCGGCGCGAAACCGATGCTCGAAGTTGGAACCGGTGCGCAGATTCTTGAGCTTCGCCTGCACCATCGCACGCAAGTTGCCCGGCGTATGATGCCGGAATTCAACGACGCGACACGGGTCACCCTCGAACACGAGGACCATGCCGCGGCGAATTTGAGTCGCGGAGAAAGCCATAACGACACCTGGAACGATCAGGGGAACGCACGCGGCGAACGGCAATGCGCGTGCGATTGTGGGACAGCCTTGAAATTTAGCTACGTTGGCCCACGGTGGAAAGCCCGCGCAGATGCCGCCCCTGACCGAGCGGGTCGACGAGTGCCCCTTGGACCCCCCTGCGGCATCGCCTCAGCACGGTCAGCGCAAGGCGTCGGCAAATATTGGGGCCAGCGCATTCCAGAGCGTGTTGGCCACCCGTTGAGACCCGGCGATGTTGGGATGAATGCCGTCGGCCTGATTGAGTCGACTCACGCCCGCGACGCCATCCAGCAGAAACGGCAAGAGCGGGGTTCCCGTCTCGCGGGCGGCCTGCACATATGCGTCATGGAATCGTGTCGTGTAGCTGCGACCGAGGTTGGTTGGCGCTTCCATCTGGATTAAGAGCACCTTCGCCGACGGTTGCTGGCGATGCACCGCCGCAATGAGGGCGACCAGATTCGCCTTGGTCGAATCGGGGTCGACGCCGCGCAAGCCATCGTTCGCGCCGACCTCCAGAATAACAATCGTTGCCGGTTGGTCGAGCACCCAATTGGCGCGACGCAAGGCGCCAGCCGACGTCTCGCCGCTCAGTCCCGCGTTCACGATGGTGAGCGGGAATCGCGCCGAGTCGGCCTTGAGCTGCAACAGCGCCGGGAAGGCGCGCTCGGGGTCGAGTCCGAGGCCGGCCGTGAGGCTGGTGCCCATCACTACAACCCGACGCCGCGTTGTCGGTCGCTCGGTCCTGTCGGAGGGCGTTGCCCCGGGGGCCGACGTTCCAGTTGATTCCTCAAGTGCGTGTTCGGACGAAGTTTTTGACGCCGCCTGGTCGGACCCGCCGCATCCCATTGCACCCAACCACGTCATCGCGAGTCCGATGGCGATGGCCGTTCGTTTCGTTTCTCTATTCATCAATCGCATGCTCGTCGCTCGCGGGTTGACCAAGTCGTATCAAAGCGGAACGCAGCCGCTCACCGTGCTGCAGGACGTCACGTTCGAAGTGCCACAGGGCGCGTTTGTCTCCATTGTGGGGCCATCAGGCAGCGGCAAGACAACCCTGCTGGGGCTGCTCGCCGGACTCGATACCCCGACCCGTGGAACGGTAACCTTTGACGGTACCGACCTGGGCCTTCTGAATGAAGACCAGCGCGCGACTTTGCGTGGAGCGAAAGTTGGGTTCGTGTTCCAAAGCTTTCAGTTGATCCCGACGCTGACGGCGCTGGAAAATGTGCAGGTTCCACTGGAACTGGCCGGCAAGGTTTCTTCGCGAGAAGCGGCCCTGCGCGCGCGCGAACTGTTGTCGCGGGTGGGGTTGGGCGACCGCACGCACCACTTCCCGCAGCAGCTTTCAGGTGGCGAGCAGCAACGAGTGGCGATGGCCCGGGCCTTTGTGAACGAGCCGCGCATTCTTTTCGCCGACGAGCCCACCGGCAATCTCGATGGGGCGACGGGCGAGCGGATTGTCGGACTGCTGGAAGAGCTCAATCGTGAACGCGGGTGCACCATCATTCTGGTAACCCATGATTCCACGTTGGCGGCGCGGACGCAGCGTACCATTCGCCTTCGCGACGGTCTGGTGGTGGAAGACATCATGCACCAGCACGCGGTGACGGGTTCGGCAACCGCTCCGGTGGGGCCGTGACGGCAGCCGCCATACTGCGCTTGGCCTGGCGCGAAAGCCGGTCGGCACGACGGCGCCTGGCGCTGTACATGTCGTCGATTGCGTTTGGCGTGGCCGCGCTGGTGGCCATCGATTCCTTCGCGGGCAACGTGACGACTTCCATTCGCGATCAGTCGCGCACATTGTTGGGCGGCGATATCGCGCTCCAGGCGCGCGCGGACTTTCCCGCAGTGGTTGATACCCTGCTGGATTCGTTGTCCGTGGCGGGCGTGCCGAATGCGCGGATCACCACGTTTGCTTCGATGGCGTTGGCCGAACCATCAGGCGGCACGCGATTGGTGCAGATACGCGCCGTCTCGCCGGGCTATCCGTTTTATGGCGCTATAGAAACGGTACCCGCCGACGGGTGGCGCACGGTGCACGACGCACCCATCGTGTTTGTCGATCCGTCGCTGCTGATCGCGCTCAACGCCGCCGTCGGGGATTCGCTGCGCCTTGGTACCCGCCTGTTCGTCATCGCGGGTACGTTGGGAAACGTGCCGGGCGACGCGGGTATCACGGCCGTCATTGGTCCGCGCGTTTACATCTCCGACAAGTGGATCGAGTCGACGGGGCTGCTCAAGTTCGGCAGTCGTGCCGAGTATGACGCGGTGTTGCGACTGCCGTCGTCGCTCGCCGCGAAAAGTGCGGCGGCACAATTCGCGCGGTCGCTTCGCCGCCGCATCGATCCGCGCGCCGCGGCGCTGCAAGAGGCGAATGAGGCGCGCCGGGCACGCGGGAACACGCGGGGCGCCCAATCCGCCGATGTGGCGGATACCGTGGCAGCGACTCCGCCCGTCTCCCCAACGCCGCCGGTCACGGTGGCGACTGGTGCGATCACCGCCGACTCGGCGCGAAATGGTCTCACCTCACCGGCTCCACGCACCCGCGTTCGCGTGCGCACCGTGGCCGACACCGAACGAGACTTTACCGAAGCCGTCGTGCGACTTGCCGACTTCCTGAGCATCATCGGGCTGATTGCACTGCTGTTAGGGGGTATCGGCGTCGCGAGCGGCGTCAACGCGTTTGTGTCGGCCAAGATTGATACGGTTGCGGTATTGCGCTGCCTCGGCGCGACGAGTCGCCAGGTGCTGGCCCTGTACGTCGTGCAGGCAGCCGCAATGGGATTCGTCGGGGCGCTCGCTGGCGCACTGTTCGGCGTGGCCATTCAGTTCCTGCTGCCGTTAGTGATCGCGGATTTCCTTCCCGTCGACGTGCAGATCACGCTCGAAGCGCAACCGCTGTTGCTGGGCTTGGCGACGGGCGTGTGGGTCGCGCTGATGTTCGCCCTGCGCCCGTTGCTCGCGCTACGTCGCGTCTCGCCACTTCAGGCCATTCGACGCGATGCCGACGCCGCGGCATTGCCGCGAGAGTGGAAGGATGCCGCTCGCCTCACCGTGGACGGTGTGCTGGTTGGCAGCCTGATCGCGATTATCATCGCGCGCGTGGGCACCGTTCGTGAAGGACTGTATATCAGCGCGGCCATCACCGGTGCGGTGGCGGTGTTGTGGGTTGCGGCGACATTGTTAATCGCCCTTGCGCGCCGGAGTGTCCGCGCGTCGTGGCCATTCACGGTGCGTCAAGGGATCGCCAATTTGCACCGGCCGGCCAACCAAACCCGCGCGGTGACGTTGGCCCTGGGCTTTGGCGCCTTTCTGCTGAGTACCGTGTATTTGGTGCAGGCGAATCTCCTGGGGCGCGTGCAGTCGTCGGCCGATGCGAGCGCGGGCAATCTGCTGTTCTTTGACGTGCAGGACGACCAGGGCGCGCCGCTGGACTCGTTGCTGCGAGCACGAGGTCACGAGGTCGTGCAACGCACGCCGATCATCACCATGCGCATAGACGCGCTGAACGGGCAGAGTATCGCGGCCTTGATGGCCGACACCAGCACGCGGCGCGCCGGCTGGGCGTTGCGGCGCGAGTATCGATCAACGTATCGCGATTCGATTGTGGGCTCGGAAGTGTTGGTGGGTGGAAGTTGGTTTCCCGACAGCGCGTCGCGTGCGCGTACGCGTGCGGCGAATCCCGATGCACCGTTTCCGGTTTCATTCGAACGGGACCTCGCCGCGGATCTCGGTATCGGGCTTGGGGACACGGTCACGTGGAACGTGCAGGGCGTGCCGGTTCGCTCGGTGGTCACGAGTCTCCGAACCGTGAACTTTGCGCGCTTTGAAGCCAACTTTTTTGTGGTGTTCGTTCCGGAGGCGTTGCGCCGAGCCCCGCAGCAGTATGTGCTGGTGGCCAATGTGCCATCCGGCAACGCGTTGGCCGCCGTGCAGCGCGACGTGGTGCGGCGGTTCCCGAACATCTCCAGCCTCGACCTTACGTTGGTGCGTCAGACGGTTGGGGCGATCGTCAATCGCGTGGTGCTGGCCATTCGTTTCCTCGGACTTTTCTCGTTGGCCATGGGTATTCCCGTGCTGTTCAGCGCGGTCGCGGCGACACGACGGGCGCGCTTACGGGAAGGCGTGCTGCTCCGCACCCTGGGCGCATCGCGCGCGCAAGTCGCGCGGATTCTGCTGGCGGAGTACGCGGCGCTGGGCGCGTTGGGAGCGCTTACCGGAATGGTACTGGCCTTTGCGGGCGCGTGGGGGCTGACCCGCTTTGTGTTCAAGGATCCGTTCGATCCGGCGGTAGGGCCAACCATGCTCATAGCGCTCGGCATGCTGGGACTGACGATGGCTATCGGGTTGTTGACGAGTCGAGATGTGTACAAGGCCACGCCGATGCAGGCGATTCGGGAGAGTTAACGGCGATGATCAAGACAGGTGCGCTCTCTGCTATCGTGCTGTTGTTGCTGACCTTGGGCGGCGGGTGCCGACGAAACGCCGATACGGCACCGCTGATCGGATTGATCACCAAGACCGAATCGAATCCGTTTTTCGTCACCATGAAGGAAGGCGCGGACGCGGCCGCGACGGCCAGTGGCTTCAAACTGATAACCGGCGCTGGGAAAAACGATGGTGACAATGCCGCGCAGGTCACGGCGATCGAGAACATGGTGGCGGCGGGCGCCAACACGATCTTGATCACGGTCAACGACGCCAAAGCGATTGTTCCAGCAATTCGAAAGGCGCGCGCCCAGGGCGTGTTAGTCATCGCGCTGGATAGCCCGGCTGATCCCGTCGATGCCACCGACGGACTGTACGCGACAGACAACTATCGAGCCGGCGAGTTGATCGGGCAGTATGCCAGAACCGCGCTGGCCGGACGTGTGGCGCGAATCGCGACGCTCGATCTCTTGCCCGGACACCCGGTGGGTGCACAGCGCCATAACGGATTTCTCAAAGGTTTTGGCGTATCCACCAACGAGAGGTCCAGCAACGAGCTGGCGCAGCCCCCTGAAGTGGTGTGCATGGCCGATAGTTTTGGCGATCGCGCCAAGGGACAGACGGGGATGGAGAACTGTTTGCAAAAACATCCCGACATCAACGTGGTGTACACTATCAATGAACCGACGGCCGCCGGCGCGTTCAATGCATTGGCACAAGCCGGGAAGGCCAGCGGTGTCATCCTGGTCTCCGTAGACGGTGGATGTCAGGGCATTCGCGCCGTGCAAGCTGGACGACTCGCCGCGACCGCACAGCAATACCCGCACAAGATGGCGCAAATGGGTGTCAATGCGGCGATTGCGTTTGCAAGGTCGGGAGTGAAGCCTGTCGGCTACACCGACACTGGTGTCCAGTTGATTACGGCGAAGCCTGCGGGTGGCAGTATCGCGGCCGATAGCGCGCTCGCGATGTGTTGGGGTGATCGGTGAGGGCGCGCGCCCTCGCCACCGTGGGACCGCTCATCGCGTTGTTGCTCGCGTGCGTGACCTTCAGCGCGCTGTCGCCTCGTTTTCTCGCGAGCGAGAACTTCGCGCTCATTCTGCAGCAAGTCATGGTCGTCGGAGTGCTCGCCATCGGACAGACGCTGGTGATTCTCACGGCGGGTATCGATCTCTCCTGTGGCCTCGTGATGGCGCTCGGCGCGGTCGTCATGTCGAAGTTGGCCACGGTGGGTGGGTGGCCGCCGTGGGCCGCCGTTTCTGCAGGCATTGCGGTCACCACCGGCGTCGGTGTGATCAATGGCCTTCTCGTGACCCGGGTGAAGTTGCCGCCGTTCATTGTCACACTCGGCACCATGAACATTGCCTTTGCGGCGACGCAGCTCATCTCACGATCGCAGAGCATCACCGATTTGCCGCCGTTGCTCACGTGGTTGGGTGCGAGCGTGCGTTTCGGGCGCGCGCCTGTCAGCTACGGCGTCATGTTGATGCTGGGGTTGTATCTGCTGACATGGCTCTGGCTGCGTGAAACTGCGGCCGGGCGACATGTGTATGCCGTTGGCAACCACCGGGAAGCCGCGCGACTGGCGGGTATCTCCACCGATCGCGTGTTGTTGGGGGTGTATGCCCTCGCCGGCGCGTGTTACGGTGTGGCCGCGTTGCTGTCGGTCGCGCGCACGGGCGTCGGTGATCCACAAGCGGGCCAGACCGAGAATCTTGATACGGTCACCGCAGTGGTCTTGGGTGGCACGAGCCTGTTTGGCGGGCGCGGTGTGGTGCTGGGTACCCTCGTCGGTGCGCTGATTGTTGGCGTGTTTCGCAATGGACTCACACTCACCGGTGTCTCGTCGATCTATCAAATACTGGTGACCGGTGTGTTGGTCATTGTGGCCGTCGCGCTCGACCAGTGGTCTCGACGTACATGATCGCTCCGGCCACTCTCTACACGCCGCGTGATGTACGCCCGATCGTGCTCGAGGCGCGGGGGCTCACCAAACGCTTCGGTCAGGTCGTCGCGCTTGACGGAACAGACTTTGAAGTACGAGCGGGCGAAATCATGGCCGTTATTGGCGACAACGGGGCCGGCAAGACCTCGCTCATCAAGATCCTGTCGGGCGCTGTGCGACCAGACAGTGGCGAGATTCTCGTTGATGGCACACTGGTGCGTTTGCGGAATCCGCTCAGCGCACGTCGGTTAGGTATCGAAACGGTCTATCAGGATCTCGCCGTGGCGCCAGCGATGACCGTTGCCGAAAATCTGTTCCTCGGACGCGAGGTGCGACGTGCCGGCGTTGCCGGTCGGGTGCTCCGATTGCTGGATCATGCGCGGATGCAACGTGAAGCGCTGGCCCACCTCGGGGCGCTCGACATTCACGTCCAGTCGATCACGCAACCCCTGGAAACGCTCTCGGGTGGACAGCGTCAAGGCGTCGCGGTGGCGCGCAGCGCGGCGTTCGCGCGGCACGTCATCATTCTCGACGAGCCAACCGCTGCGCTGGGCGTTCGCGAGAGCCGTACGGTACTCGACGTGATTCGTCGCATTCGCGATCGCGGACTCTCGGTCGTGCTGATCAGTCACAACATGCCACACGTGTTTGCCGTGTCCGATAGAATTCACGTGCAGCGATTGGGCCAGCGCGCGGCCATCGTTGATCCGCGCGACACCAGCATGTCCGAGGCAGTCGCACTCATGACCGGCGCCGCCGACGCCCCGAGCCTTACCGCCGACCGATAACGCCGTAGGAGGTCGCGGTGCGGGTGCCAGGCTTCATCGCGATCCATACCCGTGTGCCCTCACGTCCCTTCAATGACGACGGCGGCACCCCGATATTCTTGCGACCCGAACCGTCCGTGAGCAACAAGACCGAGCCCTGCGCTCCGCCAGAAAGCGTGCCGTCGTACGCTGGTACGCCGTCCACCGCCCGCACCAGATAGTCGGACACTACCACGTCGCGCGGCGAGACCATGACACCTCGAATCATCAGTTCCAAACCCACGAACCGCGACATGCCGGTGGTGGCCATGCCGCTCAACGCGATGGTCCTTGAGCCATTGTCCGTCGTCAGTACCAACTGTTTCGCGGGCGCGGAGCCAATCAGCGCGATCACTCCGCGAACGGTGTCTGCGCGTGAGCGACCCGGCGCCGTGCCGGACACGAGTTTCCTGGCTGCGGCACGCGCCATCGAATCGCCGCGCGCCTGTGCGCGTATCGTCATGGGATTGACGCCAGGCCGCCCCAGCGCAGACGCGTCCACGCTGGCTCCCGCAGCCGACGCGTTGTGTGGTCGACTGACCTTCCCTGTCGCCACCGCACGAAGCGAATCAATCGTCAACGGTGTTTGTCCCGCCTCCGCGATCATCGCGCCACCGCGCAGACCGATCGTGTCGAGACCCGCGACATCGCCACTGATGGTGACGCCGTCAGCCGATCCAGCGCACGCCTGCGTGACCAATGACATGATCACGAACAGGGCCGCCGTCGCCGGAAACGATCGATCTCGGGAGAGTGGATGTGGCATGCTTTTAGATGATGCAGTGCGCGCGAAACTTTCGGAAGTCACCAGGAGTGGTTCCAGTTTCCCACATTTCCACGTGGACATCTTGTGTTGCCGAGCTCGAGCGGCATCGCGCTACTGCCTGGCTGTCCACATATTGCAACTCCCGAATTCGGTCCGGCACACGGTTGGCACAACCAATCCGTTCGTACCCAGCACGATTGTCACTCCACCGGCATCTTGCGGTGACGATCCCCTTCACGAGGCGTCCACCTTTCGCAATGCTCGGACTCATGACGGACGCGCGCGCCAGGCGCGATGACTGGAGCGACGATAACGCTCGCGGCCTCGCGCACGCTGCCGCTGGAGCTTGGTCCGACGCTGCCGACGCCTTTGCGTCCGCCGCCGAGCTGGTCGACATGCCCGGTGAGGTTGTCGCGCATGACGCGCTCGCGCTCGTACTGGGCAATCTGGCGCAAGCCAGTTTCCGCGCCGGCCGCGTCGATGACGGTATTCGGCACGCGCAGCGCGCGTGTTCGTTGCGCGCGGCGCTGTTTGGGGAAGACGCCATCGCCGTGGCGCGCGCGCGCGCCGAGTTTGCGGTGATGCTGGGCAGTGTCGGGCGCGCGCACGAAGCGTTGGATCTGATGACGCGCGCTATTGCGGGCATCGAGCGAAGCGCAGGCGACGAAGACCTGCGTCTTTCGTCCGTGCTCGAGAATGCCGCCCGTCTCGCGATGGCCGCTGGCCAGCCGTCGACCGCAGAACCCTACCTTATTCGCCTGCATGCGCTGCTGGCGGCGCATGACCTCACGACCGAGGCCGCCGATGTGCTGTTGGCGCGCGTCTCCAGTTACCGGGAGCGCGATAGCCAGCAGTTTGCCCGTCAGCGTGCTGCGGATGTCGATGTCGCGCCGATGCCGGATACACCCGATATATCGGATACAGACGAGCGTGACGATCAGCCGCTGCGCGACGCGGTGCGGATCACGGAGGGACTGTTGCGCACCACGCCCATCCATTCGCGTGCGATCACGCCGCCGCCTGGATTGACTATCAACAGTGACCGCACACCGATCGTCCAGATGGTCGAGACGGATCGCCTCACGACGCCGAGCGCCGGTGTTGTCGGTCTCGATTTCGAATTGATCGACCACACCGTGGTGGACCTTGGCGCGGTGTTGATGGTCGAACCTGAGACCGCGCTCGCCGTCATCGACGCGCCCCTGTCAGACGACATCTTCGGCGACTCGATTTTCGACCTGGTTGACGTGTCGGCAGTGGGGTTCGACGGCGACGACTGCGAGGTCGCGACGTCAGCGGCGAGCCCACACGACGTGCTGGGATTTGTGGTGGAGTACGGCTCGTCGGTTGAGCCGATCGCTCCGGAGGACGACATGATCGTACTTCCAACAGCGAAATACGTGCAATCGCCAGCGGCGCAATTGCCAGCGGCGCTGCCGACACTGACCGTGTCGATCCGAGCGACGCCGCGCGGAACTCCGATCGTGATGCCATCACCCGCCGCGAGCCATCGCGCGGTCAAATCGCACGGCGACAAGGCACACGGCCGCGACGTTGTTCACGAACATGGCCGAGACGGGCATGCGCCACGGCTCATACTGCATCACTCCGGCGATCTTGACAGCGATCGACGGATCAGGCGCCCTAACATTCGAGCCGGTCGGGCCAGCACTCCGCGCAGCTCTCGCGGTCGTATCACTGCGGGCCTCGTGACTGCGGCGATCACCGCTCTGGCGGGCTGGCTGGCGTGGTCGGGAAGCGTGTAGCCTGTTCACCCCGAATGCGCTGGTGTATGGTCCCGGAACGCCGCTGGTGCGGCGTTTCCTGTTGCAGCTCGCCGGACTTGGCGCGGCGGAATGCGAGCGCGTAGTCTCGCGCTACCGCGACATTGTCGACGCGCCAGCGTTTGTGGCAGCCGAAAGGATCTTGGGCGAGACCATCGCGCGATCGGGACGCGACAGCGCGCGCGATGCGCTCGCCGGCCCGCTGCTACAGCTGGTCGGGGAGTTCGACCCATTGGCGGACCCCAGGGACGCGTTGACGTCGCTTTCAGAGATTGCCGAGCCGGCCACCGCCGCGATCCTGGCGCTCGTTGCCGCCGACGTGTTGCCTCCCGAGACGTTCGCCGCGCTGTATCGACCCTTTGCGGAGGTCATGCCGTTCTCGGGTCTCAACAGCGGATCGCGCGCGCCCTGACCCGAACGCTGACGCGAACGCTGACGCGAACGCTGACGCGAACGCTGACGCGAACGCGACATCTGTCTCGCGACGTCTGCTACGACAACGTATCGGCGCGCGGCTCAGCAGCCAGTGTGAATCGGGGAATCACCGCCTGGAACGACGAGCCATCGTCGCGCACGAAGAGGTAGGTGCCTTCCATCCAACCCTGCGGTGACTTGAGCACGCAAAACGAGCGATACTCGTGCACATGTCCCGGCATCAGGTGCGGCTGCTCTCCGACCACGCCCTCGCCCTCGACGACCGTATCGCCCACCGCTTCATCGTGAATGAGCCAGCGGCGCGTTCGGAGCTGCGCCGCTTGGTCGCCAATGTTTTCGATGCGAATGTGGTAGGCGAACACGAACTGACTGAGCATCGGATTCGATCGATCGCGCAAGTACCGGGGACGCACCGAAATCCGGATTCCGGAGGTCATGCGATAGAAAAACGGTGTACGGTCAGCGGCCATTGGGACGACCTCGAGTCGAAGAGCGTGGCGACGCCGGCGATCGCGCGCGTGCGGCGGCGTTTGCGTCGGATACAGTATCTACAAGCGACAACGATACGGGCAGACTTTCAACCCCCAGGCGATTGAACGCTCGCACGGTCACGCGATCCGGCGTCCCCATCGCGGGCACTCGAAACGACCGGGTGTCACCACGGAGCACGGTACTCGTCCAGCCCGTCTCGTGGCGCAGTT
The DNA here is from genome assembly GCA_031364015.1 of Gemmatimonadaceae bacterium. GTDB lineage: Bacteria > Gemmatimonadota > Gemmatimonadetes > Gemmatimonadales > Gemmatimonadaceae > Gemmatimonas. Next base: position 4,570 of record JANLVM010000563.1, on the reverse strand, counting down.
GGACCAGCCATTGCCAGGGCGAGGCCGGGCCAATGGTTCCCAGCACCACCGCGGACATCCCGTCGCGGTTGCTGAGGCGCAATGCCGGCGTGGGAGGGGCCGGAGTCGCCAGCCATGGCGTTGCGGGGATCAGCGCGGCTTCAGCATACGGTCCCGTCACCAACGAGTCGTTCATGTTGCCTTGATTGAGCAGAAACGATTTCATGCTGAAATGGACATTGCCGGTCGCGCCAGCTTGCCGGCGAGTGACGCGTATCTGCTCGACCAATTCGCCCACGGAAAATGCGCTCGCTCCCCTGCTACCGGCCCGGGATGTGAAGTTTCCAGGCCAGAGATGCCGCGCCTTGGTATTCTCATCGTTCCACCATTGCAGCAGCACCGGGTACGACTGCGCCTCCTTGGTCGTTGGCCAGTACAGCTGCGGGGTGAAATAGTCGACCCAGCCTTCGTTCAGCCACTTTCGTGCGTCGGCGTAGAGTTTCTCGTAGGCATCCAATCCGCGAATCTGTGCCGGGTATCCCGGACGCCAGATCCCAAACGGACTGACGCCAAACTTGACCCACGGTTTCGCCTTGTGAATGCCCGCGTTGAGGGCTTCGACTAATAGGTCGACGTTCCGCCGGCGCCAATCGTCGCGCGCGAGCTTGCCGCCCGTCTTCCGGTACTTGCGCCAGCTGATGTCATCCGGAAACGGAATCTCGCGACCCTTGGAGTTCGCGGGATAGGGATAGAAGTAGTCGTCGATATGCACGCCATCGATGTCATACCGCTTCACCACATCGATCACGACCCGTAGCGTGCGTTCCCGTACGGCTTTCTCTCCGGGATCCATCCACAAGTACCCCGCGTACTTCTTGACCAGCTTCGGGTTGGTGCGCGCGATGTGCGTGCGCGCCAGTGGGCTTTTCGCGTCGGTATGGCGTGCGCGATACGGATTAAACCATGCATGCAGTTCGAGATTGCGGGCGTGGGCTTCGCGCACGACGAAGGACAGCGGGTCCCAGCGTGGTTCGGGCGCGCGTCCCTGCGCGCCGGTGAGATACTCCGACCAGGGTTCGATCCTGGACGCGTACAACGCATCGGCGGCCGGTCGGACCTGGAAGATCACGGCGTTCAACTTGAGGGCGGCGGCTCGATCGAGCAGGTCAATCAGTTCACGCTGCTGCTCGTCGGTGGTGAGCGTGCGCTTTGAGGGCCAGTCAATATTGGCCACCGTTGCCACCCACACGCCGCGAAACTCACGCGCCATCTCGGGGGCCGTTGCACTCACGCGGGGGCGCACCGCAGCCTGTCCTGCGGGCGTGCGCGCACCGCGAGCCGTGTCGGGCGCGCGTGCCGCCGGTGGCACCGGAGCCACACCCGGAGGCGGTGCGGATGGCGGCGTTGGCGCAGGGTCGACCATCACGACCGGACGGCAACTCATCATGCTGCCCAGCATCATGCTGGCAAGCATCATACTGGCCACCATCAGCACGCCGACGCGAACCACCACGCGCGGTGTTCGTTGGGTGCGAGCGGGACGCCCAGTGACGACCACGCTCAGACTCCGGCCGCCGTCGGCGACACCATCGATTCACACTCAGCGACCATGACCCGCAGCAGCTCGCCGGCTCGACGCGCTGCCTCGGCCATGCGCTCGGGCGGTTGGATGAACGAAATGCGGAAGAATCCTTCTCCGCCGACACCAAAACCCGAACCGGGCAACACGATCACCCCCCACTCTTCCCGCAACCGGTCGGCGAACTCTTTACTGGCGATGCCCTCGGGCAGCGGCATCCAGAGATACATCGTTGCGCGCGGCGTGTCGACCGCGAAGCCGTGCGCGCGAAACGCCACGACGGCGGCATCACGGCGCACCTTGAACGTCGCCAGATTCTGCGGCACAAAGTCCGCCCAGCTTTCAATCGCCGCCACGCCGGCTGCCTGAATCCCCATGTACTGGCCCGTATCGGTGAACGATTTCACCTTGGCGAGCGCCGACGAAATCTCTGGCTTCGCGACTGCCCACCCGCACCGCCATCCCGTCATGTTGTACGTTTTTGACAGGGAGTGAAACTCGATGGCCACGTCGCGCGCCCCGTCAATCTCGAAGATACTGGGAGGCACGTACCCGTCGAAGCCCATCTCGGAGTAGGCGTTGTCGTACACCAGGAGCATATCGCGCTCGCGACAGATCTGGACGACGCGCTCGAGATAGTCACGCGGCGCGATCGCCGCCGTGGGATTGTTGGGATAGTTGAGATACACCACTCGCGTTCGCGCGAGGATGTCGCGTGGAATCTCGTCCAGCTCGACCAGAAAATTCGTGCGTGGACGCAAGGCGTACACGAAGGGTTGCGCGTCACTCAGGAGTGTGCCGCCCAGATACGCCTGATACGCCGGTTCCGGAATAATGCCCACGTCGCCTGGACCGACGAACGCGAACGCGACGTGCGCCAATCCTTCCTTGCTGCCCAGCAGCGGCACAATCTCCGTGGTCGGATCGAAGCGCTCCCCGAACCGCTTCTCCATCCACGCCGCGATCGCTTCACGGAATGGTAGGTACCCCAAGCCGAAGCCATATCGCTGCATCGCTGGCACCTCGGCCGCGCGTTGCAGCGCCGCGACGGCGGCCGGTGGTGGTGCGAGATCGGCGTCACCCGCGCCTAAGTCAATCACGTCGACACCGGCCGCGATCAGCGCCTGCTTGCGCGCGGGAATGTGCGCCAGGGGATAGGCTGGAAAGGCACCGAAGCGAGCGGAGAGTCGTGGCATGACGAACGGTGTAGGGTTCAGGACGTTGGTGGATTGAACTGGCTGTGCTGCGCATCGAGCCAGCTGCGATGATAAGCCGGGTCCTCGAGGGGGGTGGCCGTCCTGGCAATGCGGAGCGGTTTGAAGCTGTCCATCATGACCGCCAACTCGTTCGTGTACTTCGCGCCAATCGACGCTTCTGTCCGCCCCGGATGCGGTCCGTGTGGCAAACCATCCGGATGATGCGTGATCGAACCGTACTCGATACCCTTGCGGCTCATGAACTCGCTGGAGGCGTAGAACAGCACTTCGTCGGAGTCGACGTTGCTGTGATTGTAGGGTGCCGGCACGGCCTCGGGATCGAAGTCGTAGGGGCGAGGACAAAACGAGCAAATCACGAATCCATCGCCTTGAAACGTTTGATGCACCGGGGGCGGCTGATGAATGCGTCCGACAATCGGCTCGAAGTCGCGGATATTGAAAATCCACGGGTAGAAATATCCGTCCCATCCCACGACATCGAACGGGTGGTGATCCAGCACCAGCTCGTTGAGCGCGTTGTATTGCTTCACCAGAATCGGGAACTCCCCACGCTCATCGCGCGGATTGAGCGTTTGCGGGCGACGAATGTCCCGTTCGGAATACGGGGCGCCTTCCAGCAACTGGCCAACATTGTTCCGATAGCGCGAAGGGAATCGCACGTGTCCACGGCTCTCGAACACCAGAAACTTGGACGGGCCCGCGGTCGCGTCGAGACGCCACCGATGCGTGATGTTGCGATGGATCACCACGTAGTCGCCGGCCTGGTAGGGCAGCTCACCGAAGACCGACTCGAGCACCCCGTGCCCTTCCACGACATACACCACTTCGTCGGCCTGACTATTTCGGTAGCAATGCGTGTCGGTCACATCGGGTTCGACATACAACATGGCGACGTCGTCATTGAACATCAGCGGCAGCCGATCGAGTGTTGGCGACCCGCCTCGCACGACGCGGGACGTCAGGAAATGCCGGTGTCGCAGGGAGGTCTCGTCATCGGCTTCCCACACGACGTCTCGCACTTTGCGGGCCGAGATGACCGTCGTGGGCGGATGCACGTGATACAGCAGCGAGGAGGTGCCGACAAAGCCCTCGTGGCCCATGAGTTCTTCGGCGTACAGACCACCATCCGGTCGACGAAATACGATGTGCCGCTTGCGCGGGATGGAACCGAGTGCGTGGTAGAATGGCATGGTGGCCTCAGAGATTCCCGCGCAAGGCCTGCTCGCGCTCGATGGATTCGAACAACGCCTTGAAGTTGCCTTTGCCGAACGACTTCGATCCCTTGCGCTGAATGATCTCAAAAAAGAGCGTGGGACGGTCTTCGACGGGCTTGGTGAAAATCTGCAACAAGTAGCCGTCGGGATCGCGATCGACCAGAATGCCCAAATTGGCCAATGCGTCGATGGGTTCATCGATCGTGCCGACGCGCGCCTGCAGTTCCGCGTAATACGAGGTGGGAACGGAGAGAAACTCCACACCACGATCGCGGAGGGCTGTGACGGTTTCCAGAATGTTGTCGGTCGCCAGCGCCAGATGTTGGGCGCCGGGCCCACCATAGAAATCCAGGTATTCCTCAATCTGTGATTTCTTCTTCCCCAATGCCGGTTCGTTGATGGGGAACTTGATCTTGTCATTGCCGTTGGCCATCACCTTCGACATCAGGGACGAGTACTCCGTACTGATATCGCTATCGTCGAACGTGATGAGATTGCGAAAACCCATCACGTCGGCGTAGTAGCCGACCCAGCGGTTCATTTGTCCCAGCTCGACGTTGCCCACGCAGTGGTCCACGTAC
>JANLVM010000524.1:0-7547 GCA_031364015.1 Gemmatimonadaceae bacterium | reverse complement strand
CGGGAGCGACGCGCTGGCCGCCACGATGGCGGTCGGCTGTCCGGCCGCGACCTCAGCGGCAAAACTCGGCCCGCTCAGTGCGACCACGTCATGGTGCGGCGCTTCCTCCACCACGACTTCGGTCATGAGCGATAACGTATCCCGCTCAATCCCTTTCGTCGCCACCGCAAGCACGACACCGTCCGCGACCGCGCCGTGCGCGGAGGCGGCCACGGCGCGCAGTACGTGCGACGGCGCGGCATAGATCACCAACGCGGCGCCACGCAACGCGGCTTGCATATCGCCGGTGGCACGCAGTGCTGGATCCAGCGTCGCGCCGGGAAGGAAGCGCGGGTTCTCGTGCAGTGCGTTGACCGCTTCCACGACGTCGGCTTCGCGCGCCCAGAGCTGGACGGGGTGTCCGTTACGCGCCAGGCGATCGGCAATCGCGGTGCCAAACGCCCCCGCGCCGATGACGGCGCAAGGAATCACCGCGCGTGACACCGGACTGCTCATGCGCGAGCACTCCCTGCCCGGCCCACGCGACGTTCTTCACCGCGACGCAGTCGACCAATGTTCTCGCGGTGAGTCCAGAACACAAACGCGGACACCGTAGCGCTGACCAGCACCAAGGGCGTGATCGCGTGTTCGCGGAGTCCCAGCACCAGCGGCAGGACGAGCGCACCAACAAGCGAGCCCAGCGAGACGTAGCGCGACACGGCAACGACGAGTGCGAACGCCACTACGGCGCACAGCGCCGGGATCGGCGCTAGTGCCAGAAACACACCACTGGCCGTCGCCACCCCTTTCCCACCGCCCTTGCCCAACAAGAAGATCGGTCGCACGTGGCCGAGGATCGCGAGGACGCCGAACGCAATTCCCCATGGCCAACCACCGGCGACCGATGCGACACCAGGCAACCACATCACGGGAATCACCCCTTTGAGCACATCGACGGCATACACGAACAGTCCCCACTTCCATCCCAACGTCCTGAACACATTGGTCGCCCCAAGGTTTCCCGAACCCACGGTGCGCAAGTCGATTCCGTTTGCGCGTCCTGCCAGATACGCCGAGGGCACGGACCCGATGAGATACGCACTCACGATCGCCAGGAGGAGCGCGCCACTCACTCGTTCTTTCTCCGCATGATGATGCGCAACGGGGACCCGAGAAATCCCCACTTCTCGCGCAGCTGATTGTGAATGAAGCGGATGTAGTTCTCGGGGATCAGCTCGGGATGGTTGCCGAAGAACGCGAAGGTGGGCGGCGCGACTTCGACTTGCGTGGCGTAGTTCAGCTTGATCTCACGCCCGGCGGCCTGCGGTGGCTGCAACCGCGCGATGATTTCCTGGAGCGCATCATTGACATGTGAAGTGGAAATGCGCCGCGTGCGCTGCGCTTGCACCGCCAACGCCATGTCGAGCACTTTCGTCACGCGCTGTCCCGTTTTCGCCGACGTGAACAGGAATGGCACGAACGCAAGGTATGGGGCCTTGTCGATGACATCCTTCTTGAACTTGTTGGAGCTTTTGTCGGTCTTGTCTTCGTACAAATCCCATTTGTTTAACACCAGAATCAGGCCACGGCCGGCCTCCCACGCGAGCGTCGCGATCTTGAGATCCTGATTCTGCAATCCTTCGGTCGCGTCGATCATGAGAATGCACACATCCGACGAATCAATGGCACGTCGGGTGCGCAGCGACGCGTAGAATTCCACACCGTCATCGATTTTCGATTGGCGCCGTAACCCTGCGGTATCCACAAAGACGAGATCGTGCTCCTTGTACCGCATGGGCGCATCGATGGAATCGCGCGTCGTGCCGGCGACATCGTGCACGACCAGTCGTTCTTCGCCCAGCAGCCGATTCACGAACGACGACTTGCCGACATTCGGTCGCCCGATCACCGCGATGCGGATCGCGCTGCTGGAATCTTCAGGGGACTCCGGAATCTGGGCGACGATCGCATCGAGCATGTCGCCAGAGTTCTTGCCGTTCTGCGCCGACACCGGCAATACGTCGCCGGCCCCGAGTCGATAGAACTCGTACCAGTCGGTGCTCTCCGGCGCGTCGACCTTGTTGGCGATGATCACGAACGGCTTGCGCGAATTGCGGAGCAAATCCACCAGGCGCGCATCGCTGGGATGCACGCCGACTTTGGCATCGACCACCAACAGGAGCAGATCGGCTTCGTCGATCGCTTGCATCACCTGCTTCCGGATCTCGGTATCCATCGGGATGCTGGAGTCTTCGATCAGACCGCCTGTGTCGACCAGCCAAAAATGGCGACCAGCCCATTCGGCTTGCGCGAAGTGGCGATCCCGCGTGGTGCCCGCTTCCTCGCTGACGATCGCGCTGGCTTCGCCGATGATGCGGTTGAACAGATGCGACTTGCCCACGTTGGGGCGTCCAACAAGTGCTACGACCGGAAGGCTCATGCGACTGAACAGGTAGCCGCGTTGCCCTCGGGCACCAGCGCGTCGATGAAATCGTACGAAGGAAATACTGGCATCGGCAACGACTCACGCAGCGCGATGAACGACTCTTCGTCGAGAAAAAGCCCGTCGTCGTTAATGCATTCGGCGGGAATGAGTGCGAGATCCAGATCGTGCCGCGCGGACAGCGCCCGTCGAATGTCCGAGCCTACGAGCAGTCCGGCGGTCGTCGTGGTCGGGCCGAACAGCGTATTCTCCATCGGCAGCAAGACGAACGTCGCGCCGGTCGCGGTGCCCAGCTGCTCCAGCAGCTCCGGCATGAGGGGCGCCATGGACACGCCCGTCACCACGCCAATACGCCGGCCATCGAGGCGCGGGAGTAGGGAGAGACCGTCGCGCACGCGCTGACGCAGCGACGTCACCGCGCCGACACCATTCTCGATTTGCGAGAACTCACCGTAGTGCTCGAGGTCGGGCAGCGGTCGTTCGGCCAACAGATAGAGCTCGTCCGAGCCATACACCCAGCGATCGCCGCGTTCAGCCAACGCCCGTGCCTCCCATCGATGCACGGTGTCCAACAACAGGCGTGAGTTATCTCGGTCCATCGACTTTCCGGTATAGAGGTGCGAGAACTGCGTGACCCCCACCGGGACCAGCGCTACAGACATCATTGCGTCGCCCAAATTCCAGAGATCCGTGAGCGACTGCTCCAGCACGTCACGGTCGTTGATGCCCGGGACGATGACCATTTGTCCATGAAACTGAATGCCGCCGTGTGCCAGGCGCGTGAGCTGATCGACGATGTTCGGCACCCGCGGGTTGTTCAGGAGCACCTTGCGCGCTTCCCACGGGGTCGCGTGCACCGAGACGTACAGCGGCGAGAGCCGGTACTCGAGGATGCGCGCAATGTCCTTCTCTTTTACGTTCGACAGGGTGGCAAAATTGCCGTACGCAAATGACAACCGGTAATCGTCGTCGCGAATGTAGAGCGTTTTGCGCAGCCCCTTCGGCAACCCCTCAATGAAACAGAACTCGCATCGATTGGCGCAGCGCCGCACCGTCGGTGGCGCGAGTTCGAGACCCAGTGACTCGCCGTCGATCCGTTCAATGTCATACTCGATCGATTCGCCATCAGGCGACGTGGCCGCCACCACAAACGCTTCTTCGGCCGTCAGAAACTCCCAATCCAGGAAGTCTTCCAACGGTCGGCCGTTGACGGTCAACAGTTCGGTGCCCGGCACGATGCCGATTTGGTCGGCAATTCCGCCGGCGAATACCCGAGTAACGCGAACCATGCCTCAAGACGAAACGGGGGACGAGCCTTCTCGGCCCTCCCCCGGGGACACAGAAGGGCGGCGGCCGAACGCCGTCGCCCACCTGAGAAAATATACGAGGCGGACACGCCGAAGTCAATAAACCGCATGGACTTCGGCCTACCGATCGCGCCTGAAGCGCGAGGTGTCCTCGCTACTTCACGGGCGCGTATCGATAGGCCACGATCTTTGCTCCATCTACCTTGAGCGTGAAAGTCGTCGAAGATCCACCGTCGAGCGGTCCCACCGCGACTTCCTTGGTCGTCACGACCCCGCCCACCTCGTCCAGCAACTCGAACTTGAGCGCGTACGATCCCGCTTTTTCACCTTCGTTGCTCAGGTTCCCCTGAATCTGAAAGGTGTCGCCTGACTTGGACGCCAGAAAGATGGTGATTTTCGGGTTGACCCCGTCGCGCGATTTGATCGCTGACAGAGTCGAATCACCGTAGGCCTTCTTCTTCGCGACGTCCGCTTCGTTGCGCTGACGCAGCTGCCAGTAGCCCGCGTGCATGCGCCAACTGTCCGGATTGTTGGGCTCCAGCTGAATGAGGCGCTCCGTGGTGGGCCCCATGCGCTCGGTATCCTTCATCTGGTACAGCACATTCGAAAGGTTGAGCAGCGCCAGACGATGATTGGGGTTCTTCTTCAGTCCGTTTTCGAACATGGTCACGGCGTCCTTGTCTCTCGCTGCGGCCGCCGCGTTTGACGCCGCTTCAAAAAGCTGGTCGGCGCTGTACTTCTCCGGGTTATTGAGCATCTCGGCAAAGACCTATGCCACCGCCGCGGTGTCGCCCGACAAACGCATCGCACGTCCCAGCGCTTGCGTCGCCGATGCCTCACCAGGCGACTCTTTCAGGTAGGCCTCCAGCAAGCCCCTCGCCATCTTGATATCCTGATCTTTCGAGTCTCCGCTGCCTTGCTCGGCGAGCTGCAGCTTGATCACCGCGAGGTTGAATCGGCTCTGCTGCTTCATCTTCTTGAACGTCGTGTCATCGCCAGCCAACGCGATCACCTTTTCCATGGCGATCATGGAGCTGTCCATCTTGTTTTGCTTCTGGTACACTGCCGATAAGACGTTCCACGGGCGCGGATCGGTGCTGGCCATCTGCAGGGCCAGCTTGGCGAAATACACAGACGAGTCATTCTGGTCGGCAGTCATCGCGGCCACCGCCTTGCTGTAAATCTCGTTCGAGAACTGATCGCGGTACGGGCTCACCGTGTCTTTGCATTCTGGCATCAGGCGCTCAACCGTCGTGACCGCCGAGTCAAGCGCCAGCAGGAGATTCTGATCACGATCCTTATCGGTCGAGAATCCCAGCGCACCTCGCTTCATCACATATGACGCGCCGTCGCGCTTCAGCCACTGGGAGTACGTGCGGGCCAGCAAATACTGGCGACCGGATTCGTTGCCAATCTTCTCCGAATTGTCCGTGAGAACGCGGATGGCGTTGGCAAGATGCTTCGGGATCTCGTCCTCTTTTCGTGAATTGGCCGCCATGGTCACATACTGTTTGGCACCGTTCACCTGAAACGGGCTGCTGTCGTTGATCTTGCAGGTACTCTGCTGCGCTGACAGTACGCCCGGAAGGGACGCCACGAGCGGCCACGAAACGACGAGCAACTGGTTCCATCGTAAAGCCTTCATCACGTGCACTCCTGTGAGTTCTCGACATGATAACACCCGCTCTACTACCAGCAAGCTCGGATGCCCTATTCCCCTGATTCTAGGCGCGGTACGACGCACCGCTCCCCGTATTAAACACCACGACTTCGGCGTTGATCGAAATAGTGCCTTGCATCACCGAATCGCGTAGGACCGACAGCGCGCACCCGCCCTCTGGCGCCGCATCGATTCCCGTCGCGACCGCCAGGCGCAGCGTCCACGCTTTGATCGCCTCCTCGCTTGCCGACCCGGCCACGCCTCCCGTTTCGCGCAGCACCCGTAACAAGAGTCGATCCCCGAGGGGCGAGGGCACCCGGAGACCGGCGGCATGCGTCACGGGATCTACCCACGGTTCGGCTTTCTCGGCGCCAGCGGAAAATGCGCGAACAATCGGCGCGCAGCCAGCCGCCTGGGCGACCACAAAGCGTGGCTGCCGCGTCTCCCGCGGAAGCCATCCCGCGGTGACCATCTCGGCGATAGCCTTCCAGATGCCAATGGTGCCTTCGCCGCCGCCCGTCGGGTATACCACGGCATCGGGGACGCGCCAACCGAGCTGCTCCGCCATTTCGAATCCCATCGTCTTCATGCCTTCTACCCGGTACGGCTCGCGCAGCGTGGAGACGTTGAAGTAGCCGTGCTCGGCAGCGTACGCCAACGCCAACTTGCCAGCATCGCCGATATGCCCGTCTATCCGCACCAGTGTGGCGCCCATGGCTTCGATCGTGTCGAGAATAGGGCGAGGTGTCGTGCGCGGGGCGAACACCCTCACGGGAACCCCGGCAGCCGCGCCATAGGCTGCCAGCGCGGCGCCCGCGTTGCCCGCCGTTGGTACCACCAGCCCCGGCACGCCGGATCCGCGCGCGCGGGTGACCGCTGCGGTCATGCCGCGAGCCTTAAACGAACCGGTGGGATTCTGCCCTTCGTCCTTGATCCAAAGACGCCGCACACCAATCGCCTCGGCCAGCGACGGGGCTTCCACCAACGGCGTTAACCCCTCACCCAGCGAGACGGGCGCCTCGCCGTCGAGGATTGGCATCAGTGCGCGATAGCGCCAAGCGTCCCAGCGCGGCGCGAGCACCCGATCAACAGCCGTTGGATAGCGTGCGAACAGCGGCTGACTACAAACGGGGCACACCGACGCGTTGGCAAGCGTCGCCGGATGCTCGCATGCCGAACAGGACAGCGACCAGGTGGTGGTTGGGGTCGATGCGTTCATGACGATTCTGGGGTAGAGGTAATGTGGGCTGTCGTGTCCGTTGCGGAGTCTGGCTTCAAGTCCGAATCGGCGCTCGCAGGAGAATCCTGGACGACAACCCCAAGGGAACTGAGAATACGTTTCGCCGACTCGGGACCGAAGCCTGGCAGCGACGCGATGTCCTGGAATGACGCGGCCCTGACCCCCTGGAGACTGCCGAACGCGTGCAAGAGCACTCGCCGCTTGGTCGGTCCCACTCCCGGGATGGTTAACAACTCCGACGTGATGGTACGCGCGGCTCGCTTCGCGCGCTGAAACGTGACGGCGAATCGGTGGGCTTCATCGCGCGCTTGCTGCAGCATTCGGAGCGCCGGCGATCGTCGAGGGAGCCGTACGGAATCGCTGCGTCCCGGCATGAAGATCTCTTCCTCACGCTTGGCCAGGCTAATCAGACCGATCTGCGTGACGCCGAGCGCATCGAGGGCGGCGCGGGCCGCACTCAGTTGTCCCTTCCCGCCATCGATGACCGCCAGGTCGGGCAGCGGTTTCCCTTCAGCAATGCGTCGCGTGAAGTAGCGGGTGACGACTTCGTGCATGGATCGAAAATCGTCATTACCGTCGGCCACGGCGATCTTGAATTTTCGGTACTCCGATCGCTTCGGTCGTGCGTTCTCAAACCACACGGCACTGGCCACCACATCGGTGCCCTGCGCGTGCGAGATATCGAAGCACACGAGCGCACGCGGTAAGTGTGGCAATCCCAGTTCACGCTGCAGCTCGTAGACCGGATCGGCCGCGCGTTCATCGGCCTCGAGCGACGCGAGCTTGAACTCCTCCAGGAGATGTCGCGCATTCTGATCGGCCAGATCGACCAAGGCACGACGCGGTCCCCGCTGTGGAATGCGAATTTGTGTCCCCCCAAGCGACGCCTCGAGCCATTCGCGATCCTCGAAGTCAAAT
>JANLVM010000514.1:0-23436 GCA_031364015.1 Gemmatimonadaceae bacterium | reverse complement strand
GATCGCGGATGACGTTTCGCCGATAATGTTGGTGAGGGGGAACCACGCTATCAGGGCGAAACGTCATCTGCGATCCGCCAAACGCCTCACTGGCACCTCGACCACCGCCTAGTGTAGACTGCACGGAACAGTGGGGCTAGGAGCACAGATTGATGTTGCGTGAACGCAACGGTCTGCCTTGGCGCGCTGAAAAGCGAGGTCGTCGTTATTGCTGCTAGCGCTGCCGCTTGCGTTCGCCCGAGGCCACGTTTCGCTCAGCGGGCTCATCCATAACCTGGCTCAGCGTTCGACTTTGTACGGCAGGGCTTGGTTGGCACAGAACTTGAACTCAAGCTCAGCAATAGCTAACGTTGGTGTCCCACAAACCCGCGAACAGGTACTGCCAAATGAAGTCGCTTTCTCGCGTTGTGCTCGCCGCTGGCGTAGCGATCGCCTCGTTTCCAGCGATCGGACAGGCGCAGATCTGGACCAATTGGACGTCGGGCAGCGTCCCTGGAGCTACTGTCAACGGTACGCTGGGATTTCTCGGCGTCGGGGTGTCTGGACAAGTCGCGGGATACCAGTTGACCAACGGGACCACGGGCTCAATCTCTTCGTTTTCGGCTTTTGTAGTGCCCGCTTGGCGTACCGATATGAACTTCTGGAGTCCGTCTGGCGCGTATACCCAGGGCGGATTGGCTGCGCCGCCATCGATGGGACTAGTCCAGATGATCGATGCAGGATCGATCACGATCACGTTTTCCGGCGGCGCGATCGTCAATCCGTATATCGCGATTAACAGCTTGGGGAATCCGCTATCGACACCCGCAAATCAGGGTCGGAATACGGCTCGCATGACCTTTGGTGAGATCGGGCAGATCGTCGGCCCGACGCTCGTTTCATCGAACAACGGCCTATCGGGCGATGCTGCGCTCGCGGCGTCGTACTGGCTCGGCGGGGGTTGTCAAATGGACGGCAACACGCTGATTGGGGATGAGTGCAGTGGCGTGGTCCAACTGCAGGGGACGTACACATCCCTGAAGCTCACAGGCACCACCGAAAACTGGTACGGTTTCACTGTCGGCGCGCAGAGTCTCACCGCCGTACCCGAGCCCTCGACATACGCCTTGATGGCACTTGGCATGGCTGGTATCGCCATTGCCGCACGACGGAAGCGCTCCGCATAACGATCGATGTCAAGGCGCCTCCCCCGGGAACCCAAGTTTCCGAGAGAGGCGCTTTTGCGTTTCATGACGCGGCTCAATAACACCAGCGATTCCCACCGCTCACTGATATAATTGTGGCCATGCCACTGCTGCCGCGTACCTGCACCCTCGCCGTCTGCCTCGTCCTCGGTTTTCGCAGTGCGTCTGCCCAGGGCGATACCGTGCGCGTGATCAATGCCGCGCCGGCCAGCTGGTTCGTGCAGGTGAACGGGTTCTATAGCCAGGCGGATAACGGTTTCGGCGTGTGGCGAGGACTGGACGTTCGACTGCTGCACGCCGGCAAGCGGCTCAGCCCTTTCTTGAACGCCGGGTCGCAGACGCGCCAGGAGGGCACGCAGACGGCGTTGGGCGTCGGTTCTTATGTCACCATCACGCCGAAGATATTCGCGATCGTTGGCGCTGGTGTGGCACCGGACAACGGGGTCGTATTCTTTCCGAAACTGCGCACCGACGCCGCCATCTTTGTGGCAGTGCCTGGCTTGAAAGGGGTGCTGGCCTCGGTTGGGGTGACGGACCTGCGCTTCACCGATTCGCGAACCGGTGGCCAGATCTGGTCTCTGGGGTCGATGGTGTACCGTGGTCGCGGCATTTACTCTGCCGGCATTTTCCACGTTACCGATCGCGCCAGCGGCGACCAGTCCAGCTCGTGGCAGGCCGGCGGACAGTGGGGCGCGCAGGGCCGCTACTGGATTGGGTTGGGGGCTTCCGCCGGCACTGAGGCCTATCGGGTGCTGACCGCGACGCCGTTTGATGCTCGGTTTCGGAGCCAATCGGCTCTAGCGTTCGCATCGAAATGGGTGACGAAGAACTCGGGCGTGGGGCTGCGGTATGATTTCGAAAACAAGATCGATGCGTACAAGCGACATGCCTTCGTCCTGTCGTATTTCGTCGCCTTCTAGGTGCTGACCGTTCCTCGGGCCCTGCGACCACTCCTTGGCCCGTCAGTCGGATCGGCGCTCGTCGCGCTCGCGGTCATTGCCAGTCTGATCGCGTATCTGCTCAGCAGCAAGGCCGTCAACATGATGGTCGGCGGCTGGGCCTATCTCCAGTCCGTGATCGAACAGGTAGCTGCGTCGCCGAGTGCCCGCACGCTTGCCTTCGAATTCTCGCCTTCCGCGCTCGCGGTCGTCACGTTCGGCGTGTTTGTCGCCTCCTGCGTGACGGTCGGCGCGCTGGTTGCCGCAACGATGCGCGGGAGTCGAGGGGCGGTGCCGATGGCGTGGGTGAGCGCGCTGGCGGCAGCAGTCGTTCCGACTCTCGTGATCGCCACCGTGCGGTGGCCGGACGGCGGTGGCAGCGTGACCAACACAACGATTTGCCTGGCGCAGCTCGTGCTGGTCGCCGTGGTCTGGGTATGGTGGCGTCGCGCTCACGCTCTCGAACGCGGGCCGCTGGATCGCGCACCGTTCGAACCGACTGAAGCACCGCGGTGGGTGCGGTTGTTCGTGGTGATTGCCGCGTGCTATGCCCTGACGGTGCTTCTGAACGGATTTACCGGGATCTACGGATACGACTCGTTCAGCAATCATCTGGCCGTGCCGGATCGCTGGCTCAAGCTCGGTCGATTGGAGCGCGGTATTCCCGACGAAATCGTCACGTTCTATCCGGGCAACTTCGAACTACTCGTCCGATGGACGTTGTCGCTTGGCACTGATCGCCTAGCGTTTCTGCTGTCGTTTGGTAGCAGTGTCGCCGCCGTGTGGGTGATCTATCGCATTGCGCTCGAACTTGGACAGTCGCGCACTGCGGCGCGCATTTCGGCGATGGGAGCGGCGTCGCTACAGGTGCTGGCCTACCAAAGTATGGTCGTGTACAGCGACAGCTTCACCGCCTTGTGCCTGTTGTTGGCGACGTGGCTGTTGCTCGTCTGGGCGCGCGACGGGGCCACGGACGACCGTCTGACGTGCGGATTCGGCATTGCCCTCGGGCTGGCCCTCGGTGCGAAATACTCCGCCGGTCCGCCGGCGATCGTTCTCGGATTGGCGTGGCTCTGGTGTATGTGGCGCGAATCATTCCGGCCCGATGCGGGCGGCGTCGATCTGTTGAATTGGCGTCGGTTTGGACGCAGCCTCGCGATACTCGTGTTGAGCGTGCTTCCTGCCATGGCGTACTGGTATCTGCGAAATACCATCGAGCAGCACAATCCACTCTTTCCACTGTCAATTGCCGGGCTACCCGGCATCAACCTGGATGCCTTGCTTGCCAACGCCCCGGGACCAGCCTCCGCCTGGGAACGCCTGACCTTTCCGTGGACAGAGACTGGGCACATCGCGGGATATGAGACCGGGTTGGGTCCGCTGTTCGCAGCAGTAGCGCTGGTCGCGGTGTTTGCTGCGCCGCTCGGCCGCTTTCGCGAGAGTTCTGGACAGCGGATGCTTTGGCTGATCCTTCTGGGAGCGTTCGCCGCTTGGTGGCGTACGGGAGTCATTGTACCGCGATACGGACTGTTCCCGCTCCTGCTGAGCTACGTGTTCATTGGTGAACTGTGGACCTTGTTTGCGTCGCGGCTGCTGGGGGTGGTCATCGGTGTGGCGGTGAGCGCGACGATGCTGAGTGTGGGACACGAGATGCTGGGGGGCGCCGCGTACATCGAATTGATGTTCGACCCCAAACCGAGCGTCCCGGCGATTATCGACCAACTCCCGCCGTCTCGCATCCTCAATGTCGCGGGTCAACCGTCTGGCTACTACGCCAAGGGAAGCGATTCCAGGCATCGGGTTTTCAATCTGTTCAAGATTGTCACGCTCGACGACGTGCGTCGGCTCGCCCCCGACTACCTGCTGCTCCCGCAATCCCTTGAGCAGGAGTTCGTCGCACCACTCGGGCTGCAGTTCATGGGCCGTTGGGAGAAGCCAGGCCAAGCGTCGACATCGCTGTGGCGCGTCACCGCGCCGTAGGGCCAGTTTGTCAGGAAGGCAGCGGCACCGTGCTGGCTTGCTGGCACCTTCGGGATATAATATCCCGTGTCCAATTCCCTAAGCCACTCCTCCGCCCCTGTGGAGGCCCTCCGATGACTGCGGTCCATCGCCTGTGTCGTCCGCGGCTTGTGCTGTGCGTTGTGATGGCAGCGGTGCTGAGCAACCACGCGTCGGCGCAAGCCGCGACCGATGCGGACACGCGCCTGCGCAGACTGTACACGTCCGAGTGGAACTGGCGACAAGTGGAGATGGCGCGCGAGCCCGGCGACGGGTCGCGCGGCCTGAGCGATCATTTTCCAAAGGTGGATGCGGCGTCGCAGGACGCCCGACTGACCTATTGGACGCGCGCCCTCGCGACACTGGATTCCATTCCGTACGGCGACCTCTCGCCCGAGGAGAAGGTGAATGCGCGAGTGTTCCGCGCGTCAGTGCACGCGCTGGCCAACGACGTGCGCTACAAGACCTACGAAGCGCCCTTCAACGCCGACACCTTCTTCTGGACCGACTTCACGCCGCGCCAGGGGTTCCAGACGGTCGATGACTACCGCCGGTACCTGAGCCGACTGCGCGACGCCCCGCGCTACTTCGACGAGCAGATCGCGAACATGCGGGCCGGCCTCGCGCGCGGATATTCGGTGCCGCGCGTGGCGGTGATCGGGCGCGACAAGACGATCGAGCCGTACCTGAAGGCCGACTCAACGAATCCGCTGTACGCGACTTTCGCGATGATGCCACCGTCGATACCGGCAGCGGAGCGCGCGGCGCTCCGTGCAGACGCCGAGGCCGTGATCCGCGAACGCATCGTTCCCGCGTATGCCGGCCTCCTCACGATGATGCGGAGCGAGTACCTGACGAAGGCTCGCACATCACTCGGCGCGTCCGATCTGCCGGATGGACGGGCGTTCTACAAGGCGATGATTGAGAAGTTCACTACGCTCGATCTCACGGCGCAGCAGATCCATGACATCGGCGTGTCGGAGGTGTCACGCATCCGCGCGGAGATGGAGCAGACGATGAAGCGGTCGGGCTTCAAAGGCACGTTGCCACAGTTCATGACATTCCTGCGCTCCGATCCGCAGTTCTACGCAAAAACGCCGCGCGAATTATTGTCGTACTCGGCCTACGTCTCGAAAAAGGCGGACTACAAGCTGGCGGAAACGATCGGCACACTTCCCCGGTTCCGACACGGCATCCTGCCCGTGCCCGCTGCGCTGGCGCCCATCTTTACGGGCGGCCGAGGCGGACTCGAGGCGTGTCTCATGAACACGTTCAACTTGCCGGCGCGCCCGCTGTATACGCTGGCCGCGCTGACCCTGCACGAGTGCACCCCCGGTCACAGCTTTCAGGCCGCGCTCACCCGCGAAGGTCCGGCGCGGCCCGCGTTCCGCAACGGCACGTCGTTCTCAGGCTATGGCGAGGGGTGGGGACTCTACACCGAATGGCTGGGCACCATCATGGGTATCTACGAAACCCCCTACGAGGATTTCGGGCGTCTCACGTACGAGATGTGGCGCGCGTGCCGCCTCGCCATCGACACCGGCATCCACGAGTTCGGGTGGACGCGCGCGCAGGCGCAGGCGTACTTGAAGCGCAACGCGGCGCTTTCCGATCACGAGATCACGACTGAGATCGATCGCTACATTGCCTGGCCCGGTCAGGCGTTGGCCTACAAGCTCGGCGAGTTGCAGATTCGCCGACATCGGCGCGAGGCAGAAGCGCAGCTCGGTCCGGCCTTCGACCAACGACTGTTTCACGACGCGATCCTGGCGCTCGGCTCGGTGCCGTTGCCGGTGCTCGAGGAGCGCATGTCCCAGTTCATTGCTGACGGCGGCAAGAACCCGACGTCTCCGAAGCCGATCCCGTAAACCGGAGTGACCGAGTGAGCCGATCCGAACTGCCGTCCGCCGTCAGTCGTCGCGCCATGCTCGGCACGATCGGCAAGGCCGCTGTGAGCGCGGTGGCGCTGCAGTCGATCTTGCAGGCGTCGATCTTCACTGACGCCGACGCCGGTGTCATCCCGCCCTCGGGCGCGCCACCAGTACAGGGGCTTGCCGGTGTGGATCGCGTCGTGGTGCTGCCGGGCAAGACGTACCTGCGAGGTTGGGCGGGCTATGGTGAAGCGCCACGTCGCGGCGCCCGACGACCGGCAGTCGCCGATTCCGTGCCGGCGCCGACAGGACCGGAACCCCGTGTCGCGTGGTCGAAGCTGTCGGGCCCCGGTCGAGTGACGTTCGCCAAGCCCGCCGAGCTGCAGACGTCGGCCACATTCACTGCGCCAGGCATCTACGTGCTGCGCCTGCGCGCGACGAACAACGAGAGCTCGGCCGACTCCACGCTGACGGTCAAGGTCGAGACGCCGCCACCGACACGACCGCTCGAGGTGGTGCAGACGCGCCGATATCGCATTGACAGCCCGCTGTGGGATCATCGCGCGAAGGCGCTGCTGACCCGCTGGATTCCGCACTGCATCACGCAGCTCAGCCGCGCCGACGTGCAGGCCGGCGGCATCGACAACTTCGTCGAGGCCGGCCGGAAGCTGCGCGGCGAATCACACGGCTCGCACAAGGGCTACGTGTTCTCCAATGCGTACCCGCTCAACCTGATCGAGGCGATGAGCATCGCACTCATGGTTGAATCGAATGGTGACCGGGAGATCGAGGACGCGCACACGCTGATGCGCAAGACGCTCGACGAGTGGATTCCGATCGTCCTGGCCGCGCAGGAGTCGGACGGCTACCTGCAGACGGCGTTCACGTTGCCGCGCATCAGCAATGCGGGTGGCGATCGCGCACCAGGACCGTTCAATCGGTGGGAACGACGCGCCGACCACGAGGGCTATGTCGCCGGCTATCTGCTCGAGGCGGCGATCGCGCACTACGCGATGACGAAACAGCAGGACGCGCGCCTGTACAACGCCGCGCGGAAGCTCGCAGACTGCTGGTGCGCCAACATCGGTCCCGCTCCAAAGAAAGCGTGGTACGATGGCCACCAGGAGATGGAGCAGGCGCTCGTCCGCTTCGGCCGTTTCGTCAACGACACGGAGGGGCAGGGACAAGGCGCGCCGTACATCGCACTCGGCAAGTTCCTGCTCGACAACCGCTACCACGCAGCACGGAACGAGCGCGAGCGCTCCGACTACGATCAAAGTCACTTGCCGGTGATTGAGCAGTACGAAGCGGTCGGACACGCCGTGCGCGCTGCGTACACGTACTCCGGCATGGCCGACGTGGCCATGGAAACGCACGATCCCGACTACCGCAGTGCGGTCAAGTCCATCTGGGACAACATCACCCACCGCAAGTGGTACGTCACCGGCGGCATCGGCAGCGGCGAAAGCTCCGAGGGTTTCGGGCCCGATTACTCGCTGCGGCAGGGCGCTTACTGCGAGTCGTGCTCGAGCTGCGGACAGATCTTCTTCAACTGGAAGCTCGGATTGTCGTATCACGACGCGCGCTACTTCGACCTGCTCGAGGAGACGATGTACAACGCCCTCCTCGGCGGCCTCGCGATGGACGGCAAGACGTTTTTCTACCCGAATCCGCTCGACGCGCGCACGCTGCGGAGCTCATGGCACAGCGTGCCGTGCTGCGTGGGTAACATCCCGCGCACGCTGCTGTCGATGCCGACATGGATGTACGCGAAGGGGCCGGACGCGATCCATGTGAACCTGTTCGTTGGCAGCACGATCACGGTGGAGGATGTCGCGGGCACGGACGTCGAGATGGTGCAGCAGACGAACTACCCGTGGGATGGCAAGGTCACGATCACCGTAAACCCCAGGGCGCGCACACGCTTCAGCGTGCGCGTGCGCGTACCCAACCGTGAAGTCAGTGCACTGTACGCGAGCACGCCCAAGGCCGACGGGCTCACCTCCGTGAGGGTGAACGGCGCTGTCGTGCGTCCGCGCATCGAGAACGGCTATGCCGTGATCACGCGCAGCTGGTCTGCCGGTGACCGTATCGCGATCGAGTTGCCGATGCGCGTGCAGCGCGTGCACGCCATCGACAAGGTGGAGGCGACGCGTGGCAAGGTGGCGTTGCGCTATGGCCCGCTTGTCTACAACATCGAGAAAGTGGACGTTGGTAGTCTCGATAAGGTTCTTCCTGCCGACGCAAACCTGACCACCGAGTGGCGTCCTGATCTCCTGGGTGGCGTGATGACCATCAAGGGGACGTTTGCCGACGGCACGCCGCTGTTGGCGATTCCGCACTACGCGCGGATGAACCGCGAGCCGCCGCCACCGCCCGTGCCGCCGCCCGTGCCGGGTGCGCCGCCGGTGCGTCCGGCGCCGCCGCCGGTGGCATCGCTGGTGTGGATCACCGAGCGATGATCGTGCGGACACGATGCTTGACGATGACTCTGGCGAGGTTGGCAGTCGCACCGACACGCGGAGGCCGGTGAGGGGGTGCGTTGTGAGCACGCCTTCAACTCCGGCTGGCGGAAAGATGTCCATGGGGCGACGATTGTAAGCAATGTCCGTACGCGTCTTCCCTTCCCTGTTCGTCCCCATGACCTTCGTCCATCCGGCACCGTTCCTGCGTCGTGCGGCCCTGCTACTCAGCCTCGCCGCAGGCGCGTCGGCTGCCGCCCAACGCCGCCCGGTCCCGCCGCCCGCAGCGCCCGACTCCGCGATGGCCGCGCGTCTTCACGCCGAGCGAAGGGAAGACCCGAACCCGGCTCCACAAAGGCGTGAGGGCGATGGTCCTCACGACCGTCTCATCATCCGCGGCGTCAACCTGATCGACGGCTACGGTAGCGCGCCGCGGGGGCCGGTGGATGTCGTCGTCGAGCGGAACCGGATCACGCAAATCGTCTCCGTCGGCTATCCCAAAGTGCCGATCGATCCGACCACGCGGCCGCATGGCGCCACGAAGGAACTCGATGCAAACGGCATGTATCTCATGCCAGGGCTGGTCGACCTGCACGTCCATCAGGGCACACAGGAGAAGGCGCCGGACAGCGAGTATTACAACAAGCTCTGGCTGGCGCACGGCATCACGACCGTGCGCGGTGTCCCGTTCGCGAGCTTCGATTTCTCGATGAAGGAACGCGCGCGCAGCGCAAGCAATGCGATCACCGCACCGCGATACGTGGCGTACCAGCGGCCCGGCACGGGGTGGGGACGCGGCACGCCGCGCACCCCCGACGAGGCGCGCGGCTGGGTACGATGGGCGAAAGAGAACGGAGCCGATGGCCTCAAGCTTGGCGCCGAGCGCCCCGATCTCATGGCCGCGTATCTGGAGGAGGCCAAAAAGCTCGGGCTCGGCTCGACCGCACACTTGCAGCAGAGCGGCGTCGCCCAGATGAACGCCAACGTCGCGACGCGCATGGGACTCGAAACCGTCACCCACTTCTACGGCCTCTTCGAGGCGATGTACGACGACCATCAGGTGCAGCCTTGGCCGCTCGATGCCAACCTTGCCGATGAGCAGACGCGATTCGGTCAGGTCGCGCGCCAGTGGAACCTCGTCACGCCGCGCGGTGAGAAGTGGAAACAGTTGCTCAAGAACTTTCTCGAGCGCGACGTGACGCTCGACCCGACCATGGTCGCGTACCTCACCGGACGCGACGTCATGAAGCGCATCAACGCCCCATGGCACGCCCGCTACACGATTCCAACGCAGTGGAACTTCTACATCTCAAACCGCAGCACGCACGGCGCCTACTTCTATGAGTGGACGACGGCCGACGAGGTGGCGTGGAAGAATTTCTATCGCGTCTGGATGATGTTCCTCAACGACTACAAGAACATGGGCGGGCGCGTGAGCGCGTCGTCGGACGCCGGCTTCATCTACAACACGCCGGGATTCTCAACGATCGAGGAACTCGAGATGTTGCAGGAAGCGGGTTTTTACCCGGGCGAGGCGATCCGCGCCGGGACGTACCATGCCGCGCAGACGATCTTCAAGCCGCTCGGTCGGCCGATTGAATACGGCGTGGTCGAACCGGGTATGCTCGCCGACCTCGTGATCGTCGACGCCAACCCGATCCAGAACCTCAAGGTGCTCTACGGCACCGGCTGGTTCCGTCTCAACGACAACACGGGCAAAGTCGAATCCTACGGCGGCGTCAAGTGGACCATTAAGGACGGCATTATCTACGACGCGAAAAAGCTGCTCGCGGACATCGAAGCGATGGGCGACGCACAGCGCAAGGCGCGACAGCCTGGGCCGACGCGCTGAATCTACGCGAGAGCCGAACCCTCACCCAGAAGCCAGTCTGCTCCTTCCGGGCCGACTGGCGTTGACTTACTTCCACCTTCTCGACAGATTGGGTGTCTGCCGGGAAAGTGGTTTCCGGCAGATGCACTGTTTTCTGTAGTTGCTCGGCGATCTGCGGCCGACACCTATGGGCCATCCTTCGGGATGGGGAGCGCGACCAGCGGCATCACCGCGACCGTCGCGCAAGGCAATACCGGCTTCCGCGTCTGTGACGCGCGGAGCTCCCGAGAAACAACGCAGCCAATTTGACGTCGGTCACCACGGTTTCAGGCAAACGCCCGGGCAACACGCTTTGGCAAGTGCCCTGCAGCTGTGCCCGGCGCGCTTGGGTCCCCAGTCGCGCAGCAGTGGCGATTGCACCCGGCGGCAGCGGATGGACACCGGCTCTGCCTCGGCAGGGTGACTGGTCCAGCCGTTTTTTTGCTGGTGTTTTTTCGTCGGGCCCGACGCCGACGTGCAGTGCTTCGCCGCTCGCTGGATTTCTGCCCGACCACACTTCGTCAACACTTGGCGCCGCGCAAGCGGACGCCGCTGAAGACTATGCCGCGTTTGACCCCGCTCGAGCATTATCGCAACATCGGCATCATGGCCCACATTGATGCCGGGAAAACCACCACGACTGAGCGCATTCTCTATTACACGGGGAAGTCGCACAAGATTGGTGAAGTGCATGATGGTGCGGCCACGATGGACTGGATGGAGCAAGAACAGGAGCGCGGCATCACGATCACGTCGGCCGCGACCACCTGCTTCTGGGTGCGTCATGGTCAGTCGTTCGACAAAGGCGAAGGTCCGGAGTACCGCATCAACATTATCGACACGCCCGGTCACGTCGACTTCACGGTGGAAGTCGAGCGCTCACTGCGCGTGCTCGACGGCGCGGTCACGCTGCTGGATTCCGTCGCCGGTGTCGAGCCGCAAACCGAGACGGTGTGGCGCCAGGCCGACCGGGACGGTGTGCCGCGCATCATTTTCTCGAACAAGATGGACCGCGTGGGCGCGAATTTCGAACGCTGCGTCGCGATGATTCATGATCGCCTCTCCAAGAGCGCTCAGCCGCTCCAGCTGCCGGTGGGTTCGGGCGAGCTGTTCACGGGGCATCTCGATGTCATCGAACGCAAGCAGTACATCTTTGACGACTCGACGCTGGGCAAGACGTTCGAAGTCACGGACGTCCCGGCGGAGTTTCATGATGCGGTCGAAAAGGCGCGACACAAGCTGATCGACACGGTGGTCGAATACGACGAAGCGCTGATGGAGAAGTACCTGGCCGGTGAAGAGCTGACGAATGATGAAATTCGTCACGCCATCCGCGTGGCCACGTGCCTCGGCAAGTTCGTGCCGATTCTGTGCGGCGCGTCGTTCAAAAACAAGGGTGTGCAGGCGTTGCTGGACGCGGTGATTGACTACATGCCGGCGCCCGTCGATGTGCCGGCCATCAAGGGGCACCTGCCGCATCACGACGAAACGTTTATCGAAGCGCCGATCACCGATGTGGCGCCGTTCGCGGCGCTGGCATTCAAGATTGCGACCGATCCGTTCGTCGGAAAGCTGACGTTTTTCCGCGTGTACTCGGGCGTGCTGGCGTCTGGTAGCTATGTGTACAACAGCACCAAGGACAAGCGTGAGCGCGTCGGGCGTCTGTTGCAGATGCACGCCAACAAGCGCGAAGAAATCGAGGAAGTCCGCGCGGGCGACATTGCCGCCGCGATCGGCCTCAAGGATACGCGCACGGGCGACACGCTCTGCACCGAAGACAATCCGATCATTCTCGAGGCGATGAAGTTCCCGGCGCCGGTTATCGACGTCGCCATTGAGCCGAAAACGAAGGCCGACCAGGACAAGCTGGCCATCGCGCTGCAGAAGCTGGCCGAAGAAGATCCAACGTTCCGTGTGCGCTCCGACCCGGAAACGTCGCAGACGATCATCGCCGGTATGGGCGAGTTGCATCTCGAGATCATTGTCGACCGCATGATGCGCGAATTCAAGGTCGATGCCAACGTGGGCCGCCCGCAGGTGGCCTATCGCGAAACGATCAAGAAGCGCGTCGAGAAAATCGAAGGCAAGTTCATTCGCCAGTCCGGTGGGAAGGGTCAGTACGGCCACGTGGTCATCAACATGGAGCCCAGCGAGCAGGGTCAGGGTTTCGTGTTCGAAGACAAGGTCGTGGGTGGTGTGATCCCGCGTGAGTACATCGGACCGGTGGAGCAGGGCATCAAGGAAGCATTGGAAACCGGCGTGCTGGCCGGCTACCCGGTGGTAGACGTCAAGGTGCAGCTCATTTACGGCTCGTATCACGATGTCGACTCATCGGAAATGGCATTCAAAATTGCTGGCTCGATGGCATTCAAGGAGGCGGCCCGACAGGCCAATCCTTGCTTGCTCGAACCGGTGATGAAGGTTGAGGTCGTGAGCCCGGAAGCGTATATGGGTGACGTCCTCGGCGATCTCTCCTCGCGGCGCGGCAAGATTGGCGGGATGATGCAGCGAGGTGAAGCGCAGGTGATCTCGGCGACGGTGCCGCTCGGCGAGATGTTCGGTTACTCGACTAAACTGCGCAGCATGTCGCAGGGGCGAGCGGTCTACTCGATGGAGTTCTCGCACTACGAAGAAGTGCCGAAGTCGAAGGCCGAAGAGATCATTTCGAAGGTGAAGGCGTAAGCCTCACCCACTCATTCACTACCCAACACAAATCGAACCATGGGCAAGGCAAAGTTCGAGCGGACCAAGCCGCACGTGAACGTGGGAACGATCGGCCACGTCGACCACGGCAAAACGACCACGACGGCCGCTCTCACGAAAATCTCGGCGGACAAGGGGTACGGCACGAAGTACATCCCGTACGACGAAGTCGCCAAGGCGTCCGAGTCGCAGGGGCGTCGTGACTCGACGAAGATCATGACGATCGCCACGTCGCACGTCGAGTACGAGACGGCGAACCGTCACTATGCACACGTGGATTGCCCGGGCCACGCCGACTACGTGAAGAACATGATCACGGGTGCGGCGCAGATGGACGGCGCCATCCTGGTGGTGTCGGCTGTTGACGGTCCGATGCCGCAAACGCGCGAGCACATCCTGCTGGCGCGTCAGGTGAACGTGCCGTCGGTGATGGTGTTCCTGAACAAGTGCGATCTCGTGGAAGACGAAGAGCTGCTCGACCTGGTCGAGCTCGAAGTCCGCGAGTTGCTGTCGAAGTACAATTATCCGGGCGACGACGCGCCGGTGATTCGTGGATCGGCGATTGGCGCCATCAACGGGGACCCGAAGTGGCTGGCCGAGTTCATGAAGTTGTTTGATGCGCTGGATTCGTACATTCCGGTGCCGGTGCGCGAGATCGACAAGCCGTTCCTGCTGCCCGTCGAGGATGTGTTCTCGATCACCGGTCGTGGCACGGTGGCGACGGGTCGTATCGAACGCGGCATCGTGAAGGTCGGCGAAGAAGTACAGATCGTCGGCTACAACTCCGAGAAGAAGACCGTCGTGACGGGCGTCGAGATGTTCCGCAAGCTGTTGGATGAAGGACGTGCGGGCGACAATGTCGGCCTCCTGCTCCGCGGCGTGGACAAGAAAGACATCGAACGCGGTATGTGCCTGGCGAAGATGAACTCCATCAAGCCGCACTCGAAGTTCCTGGCCGAGGTGTACGTCCTCACGAAGGAAGAGGGCGGACGCCACACGCCGTTCTTCAAGGGCTATCGCCCGCAGTTCTATTTCCGCACGACCGACGTCACCGGCACGATCGAGCTCCCCGAGGGGATGGAGATGGTGATGCCGGGCGACAACATCCAGATGACGATCGAGCTGATCATCCCGATCGCGATGGAAGAAGCCCTGCGCTTCGCCATTCGCGAGGGTGGACGCACGGTCGGCGCTGGTGTCGTGACCAAGATCCTTGTTTGATGAAAGCGGAGTGGTGAGTCGTCGCTGACGGCGCACCACTCCGTCGTTCCTTTACCGAGAGTATTCTGATGGCTGGCCGTATCCGCATTCGCCTCAAAGCATTTGACCACGCCGTGATCGATCAGGCGTCGGCCGATATCGTGCGCACCGCCGAAAAGACGGGTGCGCAGGTGTCGGGTCCGATTCCATTGCCGACGAAAACACAGCGTTGGACGGTGCTTCGCTCGCCGCACGTGGACAAGAAGTCGCGCGAGCAGTTCGAACTGAAGACACACAAGCGCCTGATCGACATTCTGGATTCGCGTCCGGGTACAGTGGATGCGCTGACGAAGCTTGATCTGCCGGCGGGAGTGGATGTAGAGATTAAGGTGGAGTAGTTGAGAAGGGAGACGGAAGAAGGGAGAAGGAAGACGCTGCGTGTGAACAGTCTCCATTCTCCCGTCTCCAGTCTCCCGTCTTAAAACAACGAGCTCCTCGCACACGGCGAGTCGCTCGACAGTCCAACGGTGCGACACGTGTCCACTGCGACTCGTTTCATAACAGGACCCCCATGATCGGCATAATCGGCAAAAAACTGGGCATGACCCAGATCTTCAACGCGCTGGGGCAGCAAGTGCCGTGCACGGTGGTGGAGGCTACGCCCAACCCTGTCACCAAAGTGACGACGGTGGCGGATGGCGGCTTCGCTGCGGTGGAGCTCGGATACGGTGCGCAGCGGGTGGCGCGCGACAACAAGAAGGGAGAGCACACGCCGCGCGGACATCGGGCGTCGATGGCCGAAGTCGGACACGCGAAGAAGGCGGGCCTCGACGCGCCGCCGTCGGTGCTTCGCAGCTTCCGTCTCGACGATGCCCCGGGAAAGAATCCTGAGGTGCCGGCGTACACGGTCGGCGATGTGGTCAAGGTCGACATCTTCACGCCCGGCGAGCGTGTGAAGGTGACGGGCACGTCAAAGGGTCGTGGCTTCCAGGGTGTGGTGAAGCGCTATGGCTTCCACGGCGGACCGAACACACACGGCAACACGAAGCACCGCAAACCCGGATCCATCGGCGCCGGTACTGATCCGTCGCGCGTCATCAAGGGCAAAAAGATGCCAGGTCAGTACGGGAACCACCGACACACGGTCCTCAGCATTCGCATTGAGAAGGTCGATGCGGAACGCAACCTCATTTACTTGCGCGGCAGTGTTGCGGGGCCGATCAACGGCATCGTGCTCGTGCGCAAGCAAGGCTGATCATGACGGAAGAAACCACAACATTCGAGGCGCCGGTGTACTCGGCGCAGGGCCAGAAAGGCGCGATGCGCCAGTTGCCCGACGCCACGTTCGACGGCACGGTCAACATGCCGGTCATGCATCAGGCGGTGAAGGCGTTTCTCGCCAATCGTCGCCAGGGCACGGCCAAGACCAAGACGCGCGGCGAAGTCACGGGTGGCAACCAGAAGCCCTGGAAGCAAAAGGGCACCGGTCGCGCGCGTCAGGGTTCTATCCGCGCGCCGAACTGGCCGGGCGGTGGTACGGTGTTCGGTCCGATCCCGCGTTCCTATACGCAGATCGTGCCCAGGCAAGTGCGCGCCTTAGCGCGCAAGAGCGCCTTGAACGCGCGTGCTCGCGAGAATGCGGTCGTGTTGGTCGACGCACTCGACTACAGCGCACCGAAGACCAAGAGCATCATTGCGCTGTTTGCGAAGCTGGGTGTTGCGGACAAGAAAGTGCTGCTCCTCACGGACGGGATCAAGCCGAACGTGTACTTGAGCGCCCGCAACCTCGCCCGAGCGCATGTGATGCCGTATAGCGACGCGAGCACGTATCACATCCTGTGGTCGGATGTGGTCGTCATCGAGTCATCGGCACTGACCCAGACTCCGGCGGAGGGCTAAGCGATGAGCACGCTGCATCGCACTATCATGCGCCCGATCATTACGGAGCGCAGCTCGGCCGCCTATCAGGATCGCGGTGAGTACACATTCGAAGTGGCGCCCGACGCCACGAAGTACACCATCAAGGACGCTATCGAACGCCTGTTCGGCGTGAAGGTGACGGGCGTCTGGACGTCCAATGCGCGTGGCAAGTCGCGCAAGGTCGGCCAGTCCGTCGGCCGTCGTCCACACACCAAGAAGGCGATTGTGAAGCTGCGTGACGGCGACACCATCGCGATCTTCGAGGGCTGAGTCGCATGGGAATTCGTCAGTTCAAGCCAGTTAGCAAGGGGTCGCGTTTCCGCTCGGTGTCCGATTTCGCCGAGATCACGCGTTCGACTCCGGAGAAGTCGCTGGTCGAGCCCATCAAGAAGTCGGGTGGCCGCGACAACCATGGTCATATCTCGATGCGCCGCATCGGTGGTGGCCACAAGCGTCAATATCGGATCATCGATTTCAAGCGCAACAAGAACGGCATGCCGGCGATTGTGCGCGAGATTGAGTACGATCCGAACCGTTCGGCGCGCATCGCGCTGGTCGAGTACGCCGACGGGGAGAAGCGCTACATCCTGCATCCGAAGGGACTGAAGCAGGGTGATGCGGTGGTGTCGGGTCCTGGTGCGGATGTGCGCACCGGCAACGCCATGCCGCTCAAGGAAGTGCCGCTGGGTACGTCGGTGCACAACATTGAGCTCAAGATCGGCAAGGGCGGTCAGATGGCGCGCTCGGCGGGTACGTTCGCGCAGGTCGTTGCCAAAGAAGGCGAGTACGTGACGCTCAAGTTGGCGAGCACGGAAATGCGTCTGGTGCACGGCAACTGCATTGCGACGATCGGCGAGGTCGGCAATTCAGAGCATGAGTTGCTGTCGCACGGAAAGGCGGGCAAGAGCCGTTGGTTGGGCAAGCGTCCGAAGGTGCGTGGTGAAGTGATGAATCCTGTCGATCACCCGCATGGGGGCCGGACGCGTGGTGGCCGGAACGTGGTAAGCCCGTGGGGCAAGCCCGAGGGTGTCAAGACGCGCAACAAGAAGAAGTCGTCGCAGCGTCTCATCGTGCGCGGCCGCAAGCGCGGCAAAGCCACACAATGATCCGCTAGCGAGAGCCGAGAGCCGATATGTCGAGAAGCATCAAGAAGGGTCCATTCGTTGCTGAGCGCCTCGAGGCGAAAGTCCTCGGGATGAGTGCTCGTGGCGAGAAGAAGGTTGTGAAGACCTGGTCACGTGCCAGCACGATTCTTCCGGAATTCGTGGGATATACGTTTGCGGTGCACAACGGGAACAAGTTTGTCCCGGTGTACGTGACGGAAAACATGGTGGGCCACAAGCTCGGTGAGTTCTCACCGACGCGTCTCTTCCGCGGTCACGCGGGGCAGAAGGCCACCGATAAGAAGGCGACCGGCGTGCCGAAGGGAGGCAAGTAAGCGATGGCCAAGGTTCTGAAAACCGGCATCGAAGCGCGCGCCATTCAGCGTACGACGCGTCAGTCTCCGTACAAGATGCGACTGGTCATCGACCAGATTCGCGGTCAGCGGGTGAATGATGCGTTGGCACTGCTCAAGTTCTCCAAGAAGCATGCGTCGGAGCAGATCGAGAAAACGCTGTTGAGTGCGGTGGCGAATGTGCAGCAAGCGGCCCGTGCCGCCAACACGTCGGTGGACGAAGACGCGTTGGTGATCACCAAGGCCATCGTGAACGAGGGTCCGAAGCTGAAGCGCTGGATGCCGGCGGCCATGGGCCGAGCGACGCCAGTGGTCAAACGGACGAGTCATGTGGAGATCATCGTGGCGGAGGCGGTGCGCTAATGGGACAGAAAACCAATCCGATCGGGTTCCGCCTCGGAATTTCGAAGAACTGGCGGTCGACCTGGTACGCGAAGAGGGACATGCCGGCGCTGCTCAAGGAAGACGCGCTGCTCCGCAAGTATCTCAAGGCGCGTCTGGAGAATGCGGCCATCTCGGACGTGCGGATCGAACGCAAGCCGGGCAAGGTCGTGGTGACGATCCACACGGGTCGTCCGGGCGTGGTCATCGGCAAGAAGGGCGCGGAAGTGGACAAGTTGCGTGACGAACTCGCGCAACTGACGGGCAAGGAAGTCGGCATCAACGTGGAAGAGATCAAGCGTCCGGAAATCGAGGCGCAGTTGGTGGCCGACAACATTGCCGCGCAACTCTCGCAGCGTATTTCGTTTCGTCGGGCGATGAAGCGCGCGGTGCAGAGCGCGATGCGCATGGGGGCGCTGGGTATCAAAGTGAAGGCGGGTGGTCGTCTGGGCGGCGCGGAAATCGCGCGCGTGGAAGGCTACCATGAGGGTCGTGTGCCCCTGCACACGTTGCGCGCGGACATCGACTACGCCACCAGCACGGCGAAGACCACGTACGGCACCATTGGTGTGAAGGTGTGGATCTTCAAGGGCGAGATCGTGGAAGACCGTCGCGGCAAGACCTACTCGACCGGCGCCTGAGGAGCCTGAACGATGCTGAGTCCGAAGCGGGTCAAGTTCCGCAAGATGTTCAAGGGCCGCACGACTGGGCTCGCGTACCGCGGTGCCGAGGTGTCCTTCGGGACATACGGGCTGCAGGCGCTGGAGCCGGGGTGGGTCACGAGCCGACAGATCGAAGCGTGCCGCGTGGCGATGACGCGTCACATCAAACGTGGCGGCAAGGTGTGGATCCGGGTGTTCCCGGATAAGCCGATTACGAAAAAGCCCGCCGAAACGCGCATGGGTAAGGGCAAGGGAGCGCTCGAGATGTGGGTGGCGGTGGTGAAGCCGGGTCGAGTGATGTTTGAAATCGAAGGTGTGTCGAAGGAACTCGCCGAGAAGGCGATGGGACTCGCGGCCGCCAAGTTAGGTGTGAAGACCAAGTTTGTCGCGCGCGAGGAGGCGGTGACCCATGAAGGCTGAAGAGATCCGCAGTCTCGATGCGCAGGAGCTGACGGCGCGTATCGCGGAGTTCGAGGAGGAGCGTTTCCGCCTCAAGTTTCGGAGCGCGTCGGAGGCGCTCGAAGAGCCGTTGCGCCTGCGGAGCATCCGCCGGGACATCGCGCGGTTGCACACGGTGCGTCGCGAACGGGCGTTGGGGATCACGCGCACGGCCGTAGCGACACCGAAGGCGGCCGCGAAGGCGCCGACGAAGAAGGCGGTCGCCAAGAAGGCGGCAGCGAAGAAGGCCACTAAGGCCAGCGGCCGCTAACCGGAGGACCGAGTCATCATGGCAGACATACACAACGCGACGGGCGCCTCGCAGAATGGCGCTACAGCGCATAACGCCGCTCTCGACCGCACCGCGCGGAAATTGCGCATCGGGCTGGTCGTGAGCGACAAGATGGAGAAGACGGTGGTAGTGCGCATCGACCGGCGCATGCCACATCCGCAGTATGGGAAGATGGTGACGCGGACGCGTCGCCTGAAAGCGCACGACGAGGAGAACTCGGCGAAAGTGGGCGACACCGTGCGCATCATGGAGACCCGCCCGCTGTCGAAAGACAAGCGGTGGCGTGTGGTCGAGATCGTTGAGCGCGCGCGCTAAGGGAACCGAGCCATGATTCAACAGGAATCCATCGTGAAGGTTGCGGACAACAGTGGTGCCAAGCGCGCCCTGGTGATCCGTGTGTTGGGCGGCACGCGCCGTCGCTATGCGGGCCTGGGTGACCGGGTGGTCGTGGCGGTGAAGGATGCGCTGCCGAACGGCACCGTCAAGAAGTCCGAAGTCGCGAAGGCCGTGGTCGTGCGCACGGTCAAGGAAACGCGACGGAAGGACGGCAGTTACATCCGCTTCGACGAAAACGCTGTCGTGATTATCGACGACAAGGGCGAGCCGAAAGCGACGCGTATCTTCGGTCCCGTGGCGCGCGAGCTCCGCGAGAAGCGTTACATGAAGATCGTTTCGCTGGCGCCTGAGGTGCTCTGAGATGCGGAAGAACGTGTATTACAAAACGGATCGCGGGCAGCGGCTTGGCGCCGGTCGGCATGCGCTCAAGGCGTCGCGCGAAGTGATCCATGTAACGAAGGGTGATACCGTGCGCGTGATGCGCGGCGACGACAAGGGGAAGGAAGGCAAGGTCCTGATGGTGTACCCCAAGACCGGTCGCGTGAAGGTGGACGGCATCAACATCGTGAAGAAGCACCGCAAGGCGCGTCGACCGGAAGAGACGAGCGGCATCATCGAGATGGCGGCTCCCTTTCATGCGTCGAACGTCATGCTGATCGACTCCCGGTCCGGTAAGCCGACGCGCGTGAAGACGCGCATCGATGCTGACGGGACCAAGGAGCGTGTCGGCGTGAAGAGCGGTGAAGTTATTTCCCGCGCACGCTGAGCCCCGGAGCAACGACTATGGCAACCAAGGACAACAAGGCCGGCGGCAAAGCCGCTGGTGGTAAGGGTGACAAGAAGGGCGACAAGAAGGGCGACAAAAAGGGTGGCGCGGGTGCGGCGGCCAAAGGCGGCAAGAGCTCGAAAAGCTCCAAGGCCGGGCAACCGCGCCAAGCCGTCGACTTCACCAAGCGTGTCCATGCCGGTGAAGGGCTCGTCATTGCGAAGCCGCGTATGAAAGCGCACTACGAGCAGACGGTGCGTGCCGTGCTGGCGAAGCAATTCGGTTTTGACAACGGCCACGAGATTCCCACGCTCGAAAAGATCGTGCTGAACTGTGGCGTGGGTGAAGCGGCCAAGCAGCCAAAGTTGCTCGACGTGGTCGTCGAGGAGTTGGCGTTAATCACCGGCCAGAAGCCCGTGCGACGCAAAGCGAAGAAGGCGATCTCGAACTTCGGTCTCCGTGAAGGACAGGAGATTGGGGCGTCGGTGACGCTGCGCGGCAACAAGATGTGGGAGTTCTTCGACCGTTTCGTGACGGTGGCGTGCCCGCGTATCCGCGACTTCCGCGGCCTCGGCACGAAGTCGTTTGACGGGCGCGGCAACTACACGCTGGGCGTCAAAGAGCAAATGATTTTCCCCGAAATCAATTACGACATGGTCGAGGCGATTCACGGCATGGACATCACGTTCGTGACGACGGCGAGCAAAGATGCGCATGCGTTCGCGTTGTTGCATCAGCTGGGCATGCCATTCCGTGGGGATGACAAGCCGGTGACACCCAAGGTGTCCCAGCCCGCCGCTCCTGCGGCTGCGGCCTGACCTTCAGACTACCGGATCACACATGGCGAAGACGAGCAAGCTGGCCCGCAACGCGCAGCGCAAGGTGTTGGTGCTGCGACATGCACCGAAGCGCGCGGCCTTGAAGGCCATCATCAACAATCCGAAAAGCACGCAGGAAGCCAAGCTCGAAGCGGGGAACGCGCTGCGTCGGTTGCCGCGCGATTCGTCGGCCACTCGGGTGCGGAACCGCTGCAACATGAGCGGTCGGCCACGCGGGTTCCTGCGGCACTTCGGATTGAGCAGAATCGCACTCCGGGACATGGCGCTGAACGGGTTCATCCCGGGCGTGCGCAAGGCGAGCTGGTAAACACTAACGGCGAAGTACGGCGTGCTGAGTTTTGCGTGCTGAGTATTTCTCCGTTCCTTCTTCCTTCCTACAGGTCTGCCATGAGCAGATACCATAGGAGCACTTAGAGAGCATGAGTCTCAACGACCCTATTGCCGACATGCTGACGCGGATCCGCAACGCGTGTGCCTCCAAGCACCGCCGCGTCGACATGCCGGTTTCGAAGATCAAGATTGAAATCGCGCGCATCCTGAAGGAGAGCAGCTTTATTCAGGACTATCGCACGGTCGAACTCGAAGACGGCAAGCACGTGCTTCGCGTTATTCTCAAGTACGCCCACGGAGGGCAGTCGGTGATCCGTGAAGCGAAACGCATCTCGACGCCGGGTCTCCGGAAGTACGTCGGGGTGTCGGACATTCCGCGTGTGCGCAATGGCTTGGGCATGGCCATTCTGAGCACGTCGAAGGGCCTCATGTCCGGCCGTACGGCGCGCGCCACCAACACGGGGGGCGAGCTGCTCGCCCTCATCTGGTAAGGGGGCGACATGTCACGTATCGGCAAGCGCCCGATTCCCGTTCCGGCGGGGGTTACAGTGGCGATCTCAGGGAACATGGTGAAGGTCAACGGACCCAAGGGCGAGCTGTCGCGCGCGCTTCCGGCCGACATCATGATTTCGCAGGAAGGTGCAGACATCGTGGTGAAGCGACCGTCCGACGACGAGCGCCACAAGGCGCTGCACGGGCTGACCCGCACGCTTGTGGCGAACATGGTGGAAGGGGTGACCAAGGGTTTCCAGAAGACACTGGAAATCATGGGGGTCGGTTACAAGGCCGAAGTGAAGCCGTACGGCGCACTGCTGACGCTCGGCTTTTCGCACCAGATCGAGTACAAGACGCCGGTCGGTGTGAAGATCAGCGCGCCCAATCCGACCACGGTCGTGATTGATGGCATGAGCAAGGAGTTGGTGGGTCAAGTCGCTGCGGAGATTCGCAGTCTGCGCAAGCCCGAGCCGTACAAGGGCAAGGGCGTCAAGTATCAGGGCGAAGTCGTCCGGCGTAAGGCCGGCAAGGCAGGAGGCAAGTAATGGCCAAGATCGCGATTCCGCGTACGGATGCAGAGCGGCGCAAGCGTCGCCACCTGCGCGTGCGCAAGGCGGTAAACGGTACTCCGGAGCGTCCGCGCCTCGTGGTATTTCGGTCGGTGAAGCACATCTACGCCCAGATCGTGGACGACGTCGCGCAGCGCACGCTGCTGACCGTTGGCGACGAAGGGATGAACGGCACGAAGTCGGAGCGCGCGCTCGCCGTCGGCAAGTCGGTTGCTGAAAAGGCGAAAGCAGCCGGCATCGCCAAGGTCGTATTCGACCGCGCCGGTTACCAGTATCACGGCCGAGTGAAGGCCGTGGCAGATGGCGCCCGAGAGGGCGGCCTGGAGTTCTGATCATGGCAAACGCAGCAGGAACTGGTGGCGCGCCGGGTGGCAGCGCACGTAGCGGTGGTGGACCTGGCGGGCGTGGTCGCGGCGGCCCTGGTGGCGGTCGTGGCGGCCCCGGTGCTGGTCGCGGCGGCCCAGGTGCCGGTCGTGGCGGTCCGGGCGGTCCCGGTGGTGGCGCGGGTCGTGGACGCGGACCCGGCGGTGAAGGTGGCGCACCGGGTGGCGGTCGCGGCGGGCGTGATGGCGGTCGTGGTCCGGCTCAGGAGCGCGAGCAGAGCGATCTGGTGGAGAACGTGATTGCGATCAACCGCGTGGCGAAGGTCGTGAAGGGTGGTCGTCGCTTTTCGTTCAACGCGCTGGTCGCGGTTGGCGATGGGCAGGGCAAGGTCGGTTTTGCGAC
>JANLVM010000513.1:0-3967 GCA_031364015.1 Gemmatimonadaceae bacterium | reverse complement strand
CTGACGCGCAATCGTCGTCGTCCCGCGGTCCAGAATACGGCCCTCCGAAAGGAACCCTCCTGATCGGCGGCCAGTCCGTGCGCCGTACGCTTCGCCGCGCTCTCGCGGCCCTTGTGCTCGTTGCCGTCGGCATCATTCCGCAGGCTGACGCGCAATCGTCGTCGTCCCGCGGTCCAGAATACGGCCCTCCGAAAGGAACCCTGCTTATCGTGGGCGGAGGACAACTCGATAGCAGCGGGATCATCGAGAAGTTCATCGCCCTGGCCGGTGGACCGTCGGCCAGGATTGTTATCGTGCCTACGGCCGGTGGCAACCGGAAGCCCGATGGCACCCCGGTTGAGTACCACGACAGCCAAGTGCTGGCATCGTGGAAGAAATACGGCCTGACGAACCTGCACATGCTGCACACGCACGACCCAAAGGTCGCCGATACCGAGGCGTTCGCATCAATGCTCAAGACTGCGAACGCGGTATGGTTTGTGGGCGGACGGCAGTGGAATATCGTGGATTCGTACGCGAATACACGCACTTTCCACGCGTTCCATGATGTGTTGGCGCGCGGTGGTGTGATTGGGGGAAGTTCGGCCGGCGCGACGATTCAGGGTGACTACCTCGTCCGCGGTGCCGTAGCCGGCGCGCAACTCATGATGGCGCCCGAGCCAGAGCATCAACACGCGTTCGGGTTCCTGCGACGCTCGGCTATCGATCAACATATCAACACGCGAAATCGCTGGAACGATCTGCAGGAAGTGATGGCAAAATTTCCCAATCTGTTAGGCATCGGACTGAGTGAAGCCACCGCGATTGTGGTGAGCGGTGACCAGTTCGAGGTGATTGGCAAGGCGCAGGTGGCGATTCACGATCCGACCCACCCGCGACCCACCGGCGAGAAGCCGTACCTCGTACTCACAGCGGGCGATCGCTATGACATGAAAGGACGACAGGTGATGAAATGAGCGGCGGTTCACCGATTTTGGGATTTGCGCGTGGCGCGGCGTTAGTAGGGTCGACGCTGCTGGTCGCGCATGTGCAAGCTTCCGTCGCGTCTGCGCAGTCCGCGCCTCGTGCCGCTGCTGTGCCGGCTATCGCGAGCGAAGTGTACCGCTCGTTGCCGTGGCGCTACATCGGTCCCGAGGGGAATCGATTCACGTCGGCGGCGGCGGCGGGCATTCCCGGCGATCCGTTGACGTACTATGTGGGCGCTGCCTCAGGCGGCATATACAAGACGACTGACGGTGGCGTACACTGGGACGCGATTTTCGACGATCAGCCGGTTCAGTCTATCGGCTCACTCGCGGTTGCCAGGAGTGACGCGAACGTCGTGTGGGCGGGAACGGGCGAGGCGCACATTCGCAGTCACATCTCGCTCGGCCAAGGCGTCTACAAGTCGCTTGACGCGGGAAGGAGCTGGTCGCTGATGGGACTGGAGAAGACCGGTCGCGTCGCGCGCATGGTCATCCACCCGACCAATCCCGATATCGTGCTGGCGTGCGCACTCGGCACCGCCTACGGACCGCAGCCAGAACGCGGAGTGTTTCGGTCTACCGATGGTGGCGTCACGTGGACCAAGGTGTTGTTCGTCGACGAAAAGACCGGATGCTCCGATCTGGCGATGGATCCACGCAATCCGCGCGTGATGTTCGCCGGCATGTGGCAGATTGAAATCCATACGTGGGGACGCTCGAGTGGTGGCCCGGGCAGCGGCCTGTTCATGTCGCGCGATGGCGGCACGACCTGGAAACGATTGACCGGTCGCGGACTTCCCACGAAGCCCTTTGGTAAGGTCGCACTGGCGATCGCGCCGTCGAATCCGGATCGCGTGTTCGCCATGATCGAGACGGGCGACGGCGTTCCGTGGAACGGTGAGGCCACGGAAAGCGGTCAAGTGTGGCGATCGGATGATGCCGGCGAGAACTGGCGGATGATCAATGCCGATCGCGATGCGATGGGTCGCGCGCACTACTATTCCCGCACGGTGGTCTCGTCGGATAACGAGAACGAGATGTATTTCCTGACCGCCTCGTTTGCCAAGTCTATCGATGGCGGACGGAGCCTGTCGGTCTTGACGCGGGCGGAAGCTCCGGGAGGCGATCATCACGACATGTGGATTGATCCGACGAACGGCGCGCGCATGATCGTCGCGCATGACCAAGGCCTGTCCATCTCCTCCAATCGCGGCAAGACGTGGTTTCGACAACGACTGGGCAACGCGCAGATCTACCACGTCACCGTAGACAACGAGATTCCGTACAACGTGCTCGGCAACAAACAGGACGAACCGTCGTATCGTGGTCCCAGCAATAGTCGCGTGCAGGGCGGCGGCGGCGATGGGGTCATTCCGCGTGGCATGTGGCACTCCGTTGGCGGTGGAGAAAGCGGCTGGGCAACGCCTGACCCGACCAATTCGAAACTGATTTGGTCGACCGCGTCAGGCTCGGGAATGGTGGGTGGTATTGTGGTGCGCTTCGAAGAGGATCGTCGCCAGTTTCGCAATGTTGAAGTGTGGCCACAGCAGCTGAACGGTGCGCCGGCTGATCACAAATACCGGTTTGTGTGGGACGCGCCGCTGCAGATTTCGCCGCACGACCACAACACGATCTACACCGGCAGTCAGCATGTGCATCGCACGCAGGATGGTGGTCAAAGCTGGCAGGTGATCAGCCCCGATCTCACCCTGAATGACAAGAGCCGCCAACAGAGTTCTGGCGGACTGACCGCCGACAACATCGGCGTCGAGTATTCGGGGGTGGTGTACGGGCTGGCCGAGTCGGCGAAAACCAAGGGGGAGATCTGGGCTGGTACGAACGACGGTCAGCTGCAGCTCACCCGTGACAATGGCGCGACATGGACGAATGTCACGAAAAACATTCCCAATCTCCCGGCGTGGGGATCACTACGCAGCGTCGCTCCATCGCGGCACGTGGCTGGAACGACGTACCTCACGGTAGACTTTCATCAGGAGGACAATCGCGATCCGTTCGTCTACAAGACGACGGACTATGGCAAGACGTGGCGATCCATCACTACGGGATTGCCGCGCAACATGATCAGCTATGCCAAGATCATCGTGGAAGATCCGGTGCGTCGCGGTTTGCTGTATCTCGGCACGGAGAGTGCGATTTTTGTGTCGTTCGACGATGGCGATTCGTGGCAGTCGCTGCAAAACAACCTGCCGCACGCGCCGGTGTCCGGCATCGTCGTGCAGGAGCATTTCAGCGATTTGGTTATTTCCACCTATGGCCGCGGTTTCTGGATCATGGATGACATCACGCCCTTGCGCGAGTTGAACAGCGCGATGCTGGCACGTCCGGTGAACTTCTTTGCACCGCGGGCGGCGTATCGGTTCCGGCCCATCACGGCGCCGTCCACGACCTACGACGATCCAACGGTTGGCGCGAATCCACGGTACGGTGCGTCGCTCACGTACTTTCTCAAGGCGCCGGTGACTGGCGCCGTGACGATGACGATTGCCGATGCCAAGGGCACGGTGGTGCGCACGATGACCGGCACCAATACGGCGGGTCTCAATCGCGTGCATTGGGACCTGCGTTACGAGCCGAGCGCCGAAGTGCGATTGCAAACCAGTCCGATGTATGCGGCGCATATCATCACGCCGCCCGAAGGACGTGTCGCGCCGGGCACAAGCCAGTTGAGCATTCTGGCCCCACCGGGCACGTACACCGTTACGCTGCGCGCGGCGGGCACGCAGCAGTCGCAGGCGCTTGAAGTGCGAAAGGATCCCAACTCCGGTGGGACCGAGGGGGATATTGCCGCACAAACCACCGCACTGCTCGCGCTACGCGCGTCACTGAACGCCGCGGCAGAAGCGGTGCGCCGAGTGGAATCGGTGCGACTGCAGTTGGAGGCTGTCGCGCGCACGGTAGACGATGCCGCGCTCAAGAAGGCGACCGCCGACTTGGGATCACAGTTGCTGGACGCCGAGATGAACCTTGTGGACTTGCGACAG
>JANLVM010000500.1:0-4439 GCA_031364015.1 Gemmatimonadaceae bacterium | reverse complement strand
GTCGTGTGTCCAGTGAGCTGGGTGTCGCGGTGTGTGATCCGCTGCGCGGCGGCGTCGACGCGATCGCGCAGAGGTTGATGGCCATGACGCCAGGCGCCTCATGATCACTGCGGTCGTCGCCGTTGAGCAGTGGGACCTCATCGAGCCGTTCGAGATCGCGCGCGGTGTAATCGTGGCGCTACCGGTCGTGGTGGTATCGCTCACCGACCACGCGGGGCACGTCGGTCGCGCGGAGGCGGCCGGTGTGGATTACGACGGCGAAACACCGGCGATGCTCGTGGCGCAGATCGAGTCGACGTTGCCAGTACTGCGCACGGCCCTCGCAACGCACGAACGGGTCGGCGCCGACACATTCGCAATGCTACAGACATTGTTGCCACCTGGGGGTGCGCGCAACGCGCTGGACTGCGCGCTGTGGGATCTGCGCGCGAAGCAGTCCGGAGTACCAGCGTGGCTGACGGCAGGGCTCCCGTTCCTCCGTCCGCTCACCACCGTGTTCACACTGGGCTTGGGCAGCGAAGCCGACACCCGGCGAAAGGCGCGCGATGCCCGGCATTATCCGCTGCTCAAGCTCAAGTGCGACGCCGAGCGGCATGTCGATGTCGTGCGTTGGGTGCGCGAGGAGCATCCCCATGCACGGATTGCGGTCGACGCGAATCAGTCGTGGTCACGCGAGTTGCTCGAACGCGTGCTGCCGCCGCTGGTAGCGCTGGGGGTAGAAATGGTGGAGCAACCCGTGCGTCGCTACGAAGACGCAGAGCTGGATGGCCTCCGTTCTCCGCTGCCGTTGGCCGCAGATGAATCCTGCACCGACCGGTCTTCTCTGGCGAACCTGGCGTCGCGCTATAGCTACATCAACATCAAGCTGGATAAATGCGGCGGCCTGACTGAAGCGCTGGCGATGTGCGATGAGGCCATCGCGCGCGGTCTCAAGCTGATGGTCGGCAACATGTGCGGTACGTCGCTGGGCATGGCGCCAGCTTTTCTGGTAGGACAGCGTTGCGGGTATGTCGATCTCGACGGGCCGCTGCTGCAGACGCGTGATCGCGAGCACCCGCTGCAGTGCGTCGATGGCGTGATGCAGCCGCCAGTGTCAGCGCTGTGGGGCTAACCGCGAGTCCCTGTGGTCGAGATGAAGCACGAGCGCTACGCGTGCGTTACGTTTGCGCATCACCGACAAACCGGTAACGCCTCCAGCGCGTCGTCGCGTTTCATCAACGTCATTTGCAAAAACTGCACACCCGCAGGCTCCGTGGGTGCCAGCGTGATCGTCACCCGCAGGTCGCCGGTTGCGCAACGCATGCGCCAGCTGCCGCGCAGGGCATTCAGCGCCACCAGCCCGCCCTGGTTGCCGCACGCGCCACCGGCCTCGGATATGACCTGGGCCATGGACGCTTGTCGGCGTGACCTGGATTCGTCAAGAAAGAGATTCATCGCCGCCAGACTATCGACGAGCGCGTCGTCCCAACGCATGATCAAACGCGATACCTGAACCTGCCGCTCGGCGAGCACCGGCGCGGGTTGTGGCACGCGCGCAATCAAACCACCCGTCTTCGCCAAGGCGGTAAAACTTTCCTCGACCACCGCCCCCCACGGGGTATACGTACGATTGCCAAGCGCCACGATACCCACGCCATGCTCCGGTAGCCAACGCATGAGTGATCCAAACCCCGGAAGGCCCCCTGAATGCGCAACCGACACACGAAACGCACAGCTCTCACGGATACCAAGTCCAAAGCCATACCCCCCGGCGCTGAGCGTCGGCACGCCGTTCGCGCCACGCACGGCGGAGGCGCCGTTGTATCGGATGACTTGCTGCATCTCGCGCACCGATGATCGCTTGACCGGACCCAACTCCGGTCCGTCGCGAGCCGGCCACGCATCCAACATGAATGCCACCCACTTGCTGAGGTCGGCAATCGACGTGAGCATACCGCCCATGGGTCCGAACGACCCATCAGGAAGCTGCGCTTCCTCCAGCCATTCACCGTCCTGACGCCGATAGCCGTGGGCCAATCGCGTGGCCGGAACATCGGCGACCTCAAGGGTCGTTACCGACATCCCCAGCGGCTGCAGGACCTTCGCGCGGATATAGCGCGCATAGGGCATACCCGACACATTGGCGACGATTCGCCCAAGTATGGCGAACCCATAGTTCGAGTATTCATAGCCCGTACCGGGCGATGTCGACAAGGGAATCCCGCGCTCGATCATCCGCGACAACTCGGCGTCGGTTCGCGAGAGTTGCTGATCACCCCACGGATTGTCTTCCGGAAACCCCGCCGAGTGCGACAGCAAATCCCGCACGGTGATTCTTGGAGCATCGGTCGTGTTGTAGCGCAGCTTGGCAAGTTCCGGCACATAACGCTCAGCCGGCATGTCGAGCGATAATTTCCCGGCGTCGCGAAGCTGGAGAATGGCGAGGGCGGTGAAGCTCTTGGACATGGAGGCGATGCGGAACACCGTCACGCTGTCTACCGGCGACCTGGACGGCACGTCGCGCAGTCCCGCCACACCAATGTGCGCCAACTTTCCATCGACAATCAGACCGTACGCGATGCCAGGCACTTGCGCCTGCTCAGCGAATGCCCGCATCAGCCGATCAATCTCGGGATATGCGGTTGCCAACTTCGTCACACGATTCGCGTCGGTGAAGGCCGGCGGCGGCGCCTTGCTGCTCAAGCGTGAAGGCTGCGCCGCCGCTGGCGCGGCGATGATCAACATCGCAACGCTCAGCGCGGACCATGGTATGCCACAGGCCCTGATGACCAGCGTCGGAACGTGCATGGGAGTCAACTCGGTGCTACCGTTGAACAGCGTATCGCACCCCGCTGCCGGGACGCGACTGGAATCCCATGAACATGCACGCTGTTACCGGAGAGAGCCAATGCGTCGACGTTCGTGGGCGGTCCTGAGTCTGGCGGTGGTCGCGGGGATTCCCGCGTCGATCGAGCAGACGTCGCAGGGTCGTCGCCCGGCCGCTCGTCTCAGCGCGTCGTTCAACGGCTTGGGCGTGGGTTTCACCGGCCCGCAGGGTGCGTCGACCACGCGGAATCCTTCCGACAACAGTGTGGCGGTCGGGCGCGATCACATCGTGCAGACGGTGAACTCGCAAATGGCCATCTTTACCAAACGGGGTAAGCGTTTTGATACCACTGGTCGCGCGCTCTATGGACCAGTGCCCACCAACAATGTCTTTCGGGGATTCGGTGGACCGTGCGAGCTCCGCAACAACGGTGACGCGGTGGTGCGATACGATCAGCTGGCCGACCGCTGGCTGATTGTGATGCCGATTTTCACGCGCGGACCACGACGGGAGAATGAACCGGTGGCGGGACGCAGCGGCCAACCTGCCACACGCAGTCAAATCGGGCAGGTAGGCCAGCCCGGCGTCGCGGTTCGTCTGTACGAGCCTCCGCCCGCCGTCACACCGTCAAACGCCGCGCCGCCAGCACCGTCGGACAGCGGATCGTACGCGATGTGCTATGCGATAAGCACGGGTCCCGATCCGTTCGGTCCGTACTATCGCTACGAATTCGTTCGTCCGCTCTTTCCCGACTACCCTCGTCCCGCAGTCTGGCCAGACGGATACTATGTGCCCAGCAGCACCAGCGATGACTTTATTCAGAAGCACGCGTGCGTTGTGGATCGTGAACGAATGCTCAAAGGCGAGAGCGCGACTGAACAATGCATCGTCATCGATGATGTCAACTTCCTGAACAACGTCGATCTCGACGGGCAGCAGCTCCCACCGAACGGCGCGCCCAATCTCATGCTTGCCGCAGGCAGCGCGCAGCTCAAGCACGTGATGGAGGATGACGGTCTCTACATCTGGGCGTTTCATGTGGACTGGGACGATCCGTCGCTGACGCGGCTCACCGGCCCCACGAAGATGGTGGTGGCCCCGTATCACTATTTGTGCGACGGGCAGTTGACGAGTTGCGTTCCGCAGCCCGGTACCGACCGTCGTCTTGATGCGCAGGGCGACAAGCTCATGGCCCGTGTGGTGTATCGCCGCATCGGGAATCGCGAGTCCATAGTGGCCGTGCACTCGGTGAACAGTGCTGCGGGCGCTGGCGGCGTACGCTGGTACGAGTTGCGGATCGACGCGCGTGACCCGTCTCGCAAGGTGTCGCTGTACCAACAGGGGACGTACGCGCCCGATCGCTTCTATCGATGGATGGGCAGTCCCGCTATCGATGCGCGTGGCAATATCGGCATCGGGTATTCGTTTGGCGGCACACCGCATTTCGCCGGTCAGCGATTCGCCGGGCGGTTAGCGTCCGATCCGCCGGGAACGCTCACACTGCGTGAGCGAGTGCTGGTGAATGGCGAAAGCGCGCAGCTCAACACCCTGCGATGGCAGGACTATACGCAGACGGCCGTCGATCCGGTGGACGATTGCACCATCTGGTACGTGGGCGACTACATCAGGAAGG
>JANLVM010000482.1:0-1633 GCA_031364015.1 Gemmatimonadaceae bacterium | reverse complement strand
AGGCTCCAGCGCGTGATCGGTTCATCGCTGCTCGACCTGGTGTGGGCCGACGATCACGCCAAGCTGGAAGCCTTGCTCCAGCGCGCAGCGAAGAAGAGCTGCCGTGGCGAGATCCGGCTGCGGTCCCGAAAGGGCACGCCGTTGTCCGTGCATTTGTCCCTGAATCCCTTGCGTCTGGGCCGCACGCGGGCAGTCTGCCTGATTGCCTCGGACCTCTCCGAGATGAAGCGCGCTGAGCAGGAACTGCGCACGTCCAGTGAGCAGTTGCGGCACCTCGCCGCGCACCTGCTGTCGGTGCGCGAAGAGGAACGGTCTCGCAT
The DNA here is from genome assembly GCA_031364015.1 of Gemmatimonadaceae bacterium. Lineage (GTDB taxonomy): Bacteria > Gemmatimonadota > Gemmatimonadetes > Gemmatimonadales > Gemmatimonadaceae > Gemmatimonas. Next base: position 1,313 of record JANLVM010000482.1, on the reverse strand, counting down.
CTCGCGGGAAGTCCATGATGAACTCGGCCAGTCGTTGACCGCGGTCAAGATGGACCTCGCCTGGCTGGAGGCACGGCTGCCGAAGAACGGCGAGATGCTCGACCGGATTCGTTCGACTCGGCAACTGGCCGACAGCATCATCCAGTCGATTCGCCGCATCTCGACCGAGCTGCGGCCGGCGGTCTTGGATCTGGGGTTGGCGGCCGCCGTGGAATGGCAGGTCCAGGACTTCCAGGCCCGGTCCGGCATTCAGTGCAAGGTCCGGCTGCTCACCAGGGAGGTGGTGGCGTCAAACGCGTCGACCGCGATGTTTCGCATTTTCCAGGAAACGCTGACTAATGTCGCGCGCCATGCCCAGGCGACGCGGGCCGAGGTGGTTCTGCAGAGGCAGCGTGACCGGCTGGTGTTGCTGGTACGCGATAACGGCCGTGGCTTCGATCAGTCGAGGGCCTCGCACGCGACCTCTCTGGGCCTGATCGGCATGCGGGAACGCGCCGCCATTCTCGGCGGCCGGGTCAGCATTTCGAGTGCGCCCTGGAAAGGCACTACCGTCACCGCCTGGGTCCCGCTCCCCTCGCCCAGGCACACCCGTGCCATGCCGGCCGGCCCCGCATGATGAGGGTCCTGATCGTTGACGATCATGCCGTCGTCCGTCGGGGCTTACGGGGGCTGCTGTCCGACGAGTTCGAGGGCGCGGATTTTGGTGAGGCCGGGGATGCCGCGCAGGCCCTCAACCTGCTGCGCCACGCGAAGTGGGATATCGCCCTGCTCGACCTGACGTTGCCGGGCAAGAGCGGCTTGGACCTGCTGAAGGAACTCAAGGCGGAATGGCCGAGGCTCCCGGTCCTGGTCCTCAGCGGTCACCCGGAAGACCAGTTTGCCGTTCGTGTGCTGAAGGCAGGCGCCGGCGGCTACATGACGAAAGAAAGCGCTCCAGAAGAGCTGGCGAAAGCAATCCGTAAGATTCTGGCCGGTGGCCGTTACGTGAGTGCCGCGCTGGCCGAAACGCTGGCTCTCGGCGTCAAGCAGGACCTCACCCGCGCACCGCACGAGACGCTCTCCGACCGCGAGTATGAAGTCATGTCCCACATCGCCGCCGGCAAGACCGTCACGGAAATTGCCGAAGAGCTGTCGCTCAGCGCCAAAACGATCAGCACCTACCGCACGCGCGTGCTCGAGAAGCTCGGCGTGAAGAACAGCGCCAAAATCGTCCAGTACGCGATCCGCAACGGCCTGGTCATCTGACCGGGCGGCAGCCGTCCCTGTAGGACACACACCGACACGCCTTTCAGCCTGCATCCTACGAAAGCGTC
>JANLVM010000468.1:0-5599 GCA_031364015.1 Gemmatimonadaceae bacterium | reverse complement strand
GTGACGCGGCCGATTCGCTGCGCAAGTCAATTTCCATCACGCTCTTGTCGGCAATGGAGTTGACCGATGTGCCGCCCGAGACCATGCCGACATTGAAGGTGACCTTGGGATCGGTCGTCGCCTGCAAGTCCGCGATCCTGGCGATGGCACGACCCATCGCATGAATGGGATTCGGCATGCCGAAGGCGCCATACGAGTGACCACCGGGCCCCACGTAGCTCACGCGATAGCGATTGCTGCCAACGGCGCCGTTTGTGATGCCAAACCCGGTACCGTCAACCGACAAAAACACGTCGATGGAATCTTTGAGTGGACCGGCAAAAATCGCGCGCACGCCTCGCAAATTTCCTGGACCCTCCTCACCGACTGTCCCCACGACCAGCAGTCGTCCGGCAAAGGGAATCTTGGCGTTGATCATTTGCCGAACCGCCGCCAGTGTCACCGCCAGGCCACGACAGTCGTCGCCGATGCCCGGTCCGCTGAATTTTGTGCCCTCGCGCTTGACCCGCACATCGGTGCCTTCAGGAAATACCGTATCGAGGTGACCGCTCAGCAACACGGTAGGGCCGGCGCGCACGCCACGAATTTCGCCGATCACATTGCCCTCCCCGTCAATGCGCACCTGCTGAACACCCAGCGCCTTCAACCGGTCGCGAAACACGGCGGCCCGAGCCGCCTCCTTGAACGGGGGTGCAGGGATTTCGCACAAGGACACTTGTTGGTCGAGCGTCCAGGCGTTGTCGCGCTCGAGCGCGGCAAACGCCTGCTGAACCGACGCGTGTTTGGCGAGGCGAGACAGGTCGCCTGGGGTGGCTGACTGCGCGGGTAGCGTCGCCGCGACGACGGGTAGCACCAGGCACATCGCCCCATGCAGCGAGCGGAATGTGAATCGATCAGAACGCATACGGAGGGAGCACAGGGAGGACGGCGTGTGGACCACCGAAAGCTATATCCTCACGACCGCCGACGCCCACTTGGCCGGTTCCTTGTCGCTCTCGTACGCGATCGTTGGGTCTACCACCACGTCGTTCGCTTCGCGCGTAATAGGCAAGCGGTCCATGTTTCGGGTCGCCTTGCCTTTGATAAACGTGCCGTCAGGCTGGTAGCGCGATTTATGCCGCGGACATTGAAATCCTTTCGACCCCGGGAGCGCTCGCAGCGCGGTGTTCTGGTGCGGGCAGGCGAGAGAAAACGCGAAGACGTCGCCGTTGAATCGACAGATCATGACTTCGTTGGCCGTATCGATGGACACGCCGTCCTTCGCCGGAATCGGATAGCGCACCGTTCCAGCCGGGCCGATGTCGAGCGCCGACAATCGCGTAAACGGCGCCAGCGCCGAAAGCCCTGATACCAGGGCCGCCGTGCGGAGCGCGTCTCGCAAGAACTCGCGACGACCGGAGCATTCGCCGCTACACGCCGACGCTCCTGTAGATTCAGACATGATAAGCGGGCGAGGGTGATGAAGGTCGTCGCCGATGACGCGTCACCTATTCTTGAGGATGACGCCCAGCAGGACGATCGACAACCAGAGTGCGAGACTGATGACGGCGGAACTTCGCACGCCGCTCCATTCCCGCTTCGGAAAGGCAACCGGCATCTCGGTCGTGTGAATGGGCATGTTGGCCAACGGATGCAGGACCGCGCGTTCCGCCCGGCGCAGGCGCAGTCCGTTCAACAGGAGTGCACCGATCGCGCCCATTTTGATCCAGTACACCCAGGAGACGGAAAACGTTGCAACATCCGAGGTGAATAGTGCGCCGCCGCTCAGGAACGTCACGACCAACGACGCGATGATGACGGAGTGCATGGTGGACAAATCGGCGAGAACTGCGCGCACCGCTTCCGCCGTAGCCGGCGCCGCGCGCAGGATGGCGCGATCCGCGCCAATCGCCATGCCGCCACCCACGAACATCGCCAGCATGTGCACGGCAATCACCGCCGTGGCCAACGTGGCGCTGTCGGCATACAGGTCGGCCCACGGTTGGACCACGGTCGCCAGCGTGTCAAACGCAGCGGTCACGAACGGAATCAATTGCCGATCAGCATGAGCAACCAACTCAACGTTGAGACACCCATCGACGCGAGTGCGACGTTGGAGTGCTGTCGACGTTTGCCTGAGGACTGTTCGGCTTCATTGGCGAGTCGCGTCCCCGCGTACACAAAGCCGGCACTTGCGGTCGTAAACAGCACGCTGTGCACGATGCGGCGCGTACGTCCGTTCGGGTTCGTGCGTCCTTCCCACAAATTGAGTGACCCGGTGAGTGTGTTCGCACCAAAGAGTACGGCGCTGCTGGTCGCCGCCGGCCCATGGATACGGCGTGCCCAATTGGGCGCCATGGAGCCCTTTTTGAGAATTTGGTCGCCGGAGATATAGGACGCCGCGAACAGCGGCAGCATTCCCCAGGACAGGCGGCGATGCCACGTCAGTCGAAACGCGTAACCGTCGCTGTAGGCAACGGCCTTCGCGCGCGGTTGGCGAATCGTGTCCATGACGAACGTCACACGGAGGGTGGGAAGCGTGGAGTCGAGCGCGGCGCGAGGGGCCACGCTGTTCGCCGCGATGGTGTTGAAGGTCATCAGCACGGCACAGGCAACATCGGCTAACGGCATCATGCAGCAACCTCCGGCAGGCAACAGCGGTGAACGCCTCTCCACCGAGCCCGCGACAACCCCGGAAGAGGCAATCGGGTCCCAATGAACCATGGTGAATTCTACCGGAGTGCTCCCCCCGCGGTGACGTCGGCTTCGCGCGAACCGTCCCGGTTGTCGACGGGACTACCACGGGGTGAGATTGTCTCGTACAATGACAGACCCTATTGGCCCCTTGGTGCTTATGTCTGTGCGGGCGATGCTTGTGGCCTTGCTGGTGACGGTGAGCGTCGCTCCGCGTATTGCGCAGGCACAGCCGGCGGCTCGCTGCGACGACAATCAGCGCATCCGCGCGCTTCGTTTCGCTGGCAGTCCGTTGTTTGACGCGACGACGCTGGCCGCGAGTATTGCCACGCGCTCACCGGGGTTGCTCCAACGTCTTCGCGTTCGCGCACTGCCGTGCAGGGATTCGCTGACCCTGCAGCTGGACGCACTGCGCATAGCCGTGCTGCATCGACAAGCGGGGTGGTTACAAGCGTCCGTCGCGGCGCGGACCACCGTGTCGCCCAATGGGGTGCGCATCCTGTTCGACATCGCGCCCGGTATTGCCGCGATGCTGGACTCGGTGCAGGTGGATGGACTGCCCGTACCAGCCGCAGGACAGCGCGGCTTCGACGGGCCGTTGCGCGCCCTTCAAGGTCAGCGATTCGACCGCATCCGACTGGATACCACGATCACGTCCGTCATCGCGCGACTGCGTGAAGCGGGCTACGCCCGCGCGGTGCGACCAGCCCTGGCCATACGCATCGATAGTGTCACGTTCCGCGTGCAGCTCGGGCTCACCTTCGTGTCCGGCCCTCTGATCTCGATCCGCGCCGTCGTGGTGGACATTCAAGGAATTGGCGACACCCCCCCGACGATCGACTCCACCGATGTGCGCAAACTCACCGCCCTGCGCGCGGGCATTCGATATCGCACGTCAGACATCCTGAACGCGCAGCGCGACCTGTATCGTTCCGATGTCTTTCGCCTCGTGCTGATCGATACCGCGACGCCGCCCTCGTCGGCCGCTGTCGGCGACTCGCTGATTGACCTGCGTGTGGCCGTGGCCGAAGCGCGCACGCGGAACGCGCGCGTCGGTGTCGGGTGGGCGACGCTCGAGTGTCTCCGTACGCAAGTGCGACTGGTCAATCGGCGATTCCTCGGGATCGGACGCCGTCTCGAGCTGACGGCGCGTGCGTCGCGCATAGGCGTCGGTGCCCCGGCAGACTTTGCGCCCAGTCTCTGCGCCCGAACCCTGCGAGCCGATACGCAGTTCACCGTGCTCAACCACTATTTGGGGGCGACCGTCGCCAGCACGCGCTTGTTCGGCTCGCCCTTGTCGCCCGTCACGACGGTGTACACGGAACGGCGGAGTGAACCCTACGCCTACATCCGCGAGATCGGCATTGGGGTGCTGACCGAGCTGTCTCGCCAGTTCACGTCGCAGACGGCAGGAACTGCCGGACTCCAGTATGAGAACGGTCGCACCAAGATCGATCCGGCCGAGTCGTGCGCGCGCTTTGGGCAGTGTCGCAAGGAAGAATACGATCAAGCGATATTCGGTCGCGGAGTCGGCATCGTGAGTGCGACCGTCACGCACGATCGCACCAATAGCTCCATCGACCCGACGCGCGGATTTCGCGCGCGCAGCGAGGTCCGCGTTGGGCAGACGTTTTCCCGCATCGACTCGACGCCGCGATTCTATCGCACGTCTGGCGAGGTGGCCGGCTATCTGCGCGCCCTCGGTGGCGTGCTGGCGACGCGTGTGCAATTGTCGCGAGCGTTCGCGCCCGGAGCGCGATTGGTCGATGGGTCACCCCTCATTCCGCAACAAGAGCGCTTGTTCGCGGGCGGACAGGGCACTGTGCGCGGCTTCCAACAGAACTTGCTTGGCCCGCTGGTGTACGTGATTTCCGGGATTGATACCGTCACCAACGCGGGTGTGACCGTCGTGCAAGCAGAGCCTGACGCAAAAAAGGACCGGGCGGTGCCTCGCGGCGGAACAGCATTGCTCGTAGCGAATCTGGAATATCGACGCGGCTTTCGGTGGCTGGCGGAGCAACTGCAGTTTGCGGCCTTCGTCGACGTTGGTAATGTCTGGGAGGGCGTGTCGGAGCCGTTCAAGACCGCGAATCTACGCGCGACACCTGGACTGGGAATTCGCCTGTTAACCGCGCTCGGACCATTCCGTGTTGATGTCGGCTATCAACCGTATGCGCCACGCGCGGGTCGCGCGCTCTTTCTCAACAAAGGCGTCAACGGAGTGGGCGGGACCATTCTCTGCGCCAGTCCGGGGAACACGGTTTCCATCGATCCGCAAAATCCCGGCAGCATTTTCGATTGCCCGGAAACGTATCGCCCACCACACGGAAACGGCGTGCTGTCGCGGCTGGTGTTTCACTTTGGACTCGGGCAGGCGTTCTGATGTCGGCTCGCCAACGCCGTTTCTGGTGGGCGGCCGGCATCCTTGGCGCGTTGGTCGCCGGGGTGTCCCTCGTGTTCTTTTGGGCGACGGAAACCCTCACGGGCCGTCGCTATGTCCTGGCGCGCCTGGTCAGCACCATCGATGGCGCCTTCGGGGGTCGAGGACATCTGCACGTAGGCGTGCTACGCGATATCCAATGGAACGGTCGCATACGGGCCGACAGTGTGTCGATTGTCGATTCCGCCGGCGTGTCCGTGATTCACATGGCGCACGTGGACGGCGTCCTCAGCCTCGGCGCGCTGTTCAGCAAGCGCGTTCACCTGCGCGCATTGTCCGTGCAGAACCTGCAAATCGCGCTGCATCGTGATTTCACGGGTCCGTGGAATTTCGCCTACATCATTTCGGGACCGCCGTCTCCGAAGGCGGCGGGCCCACCGGGATTCGGCGACGACATTCGGATTGATACACTCCGAATCACGACCGGACTCATCACGACGATTGGTCCGTGGGCGCCAAACGGGGTGTTTCAGGGCGCCGCGCGCG
>JANLVM010000507.1:0-2074 GCA_031364015.1 Gemmatimonadaceae bacterium | reverse complement strand
TTGCACGGGTCGATCCAGCCGGACCGCGTGCTGCATGACCACGTATCCTGCAGGCGACATCGTTCCATCGGGAATTGAGAGGTCAACGACCGGATACCTGTCGTGACGCTCACGCCATTCTGCGCGCCAACGACGCAGCGTCGGGCCCACATTGCGAAGACCTTGCAGCGAATACAGATCGGTGCCAACGGAATCACCACGTGCTCGGCAGCGATCAGCACCACCCGATTGAGCGCTCCAAGGTTTGGGCGGCATTGCCCGCCGTACCTCAAACGCAGCCATGGCCCTTTCCCGCGCGCTAGTACGGCACCGGCGCGAGCATCACGGCCAGTGTGGTGTCGGCATTGATCAGCGCGGTGCGCAAGAGCGGCAGCGTCCGAGCAACCCACGCGGTCGCGTGATCTGCGTCGGCCTGCGGCGGCGACACCGCGTGATACTCGGCGGCGTGGCGCATGCCGCGCACTTCCTCCGAATCCGGCACGAGATCGGCACACCCGGGCAATCCGAGCGCCGCGACGGCGGCGAAGTACAGCTCGTGATGACCACCGCCCGACTTTACGCGAATGTGATACGAGGCGAGGATCGCCATTGCCGCGAGACGCACGGCACTGTAGGCCGCCTCAAGTTGCGTGTCAGTGCTGAGTCCAGCGACCTTCGCATCGCTCGCCTTCGCGACCGCCTTGTTCCAGTACGCGACGACTTCGGACTTGTGCTGCGACTGTTGCACGACACGTCCGACCAGATATCCGAGCTGCGTCGGTACGGGATTCGGCCAGCCAGGCTGCGCCGGCACGTTCCAGGAGGCCGCCGTCACGGGCGCACCCTGCGAAAGCGTCGCCGACGATTGCGCGGCTGCAGCATTGCCCTGCTTTCGTGAGACCATGGAGGCGCGGATCAGCGGCACAAAGCGCTGCACGGCGGTCGCGCGGCAGCACGTCGAACCAAACCAGACTTCCGGTACGGCGAAGACGACCGGAGCATCGTCCTAGTGCGCGAGTACGATACCGGCGGCCGCAGCAATGGGGCGAAGCGCATCGGCCTCCCCACAGATCCACCGCTTCGGTCCGCCAATCACTTCGCTCAGAAACCGGCGACTCGGCGAGTGCAGCTGGCCGAGCCCCTCGGCCAGCCGGATCGGAGTGAACACGTTGGGATTGACCTGCCGTCCGACGAGAACGGAAACGGCAACGAGCGCGCGGTGCATCGCGCGTGTGTCGATACTCTTGCCCACGACGAACACATCGACGTCGCTGTCTGGTCTCGCGCTTCCGTGAGCAAGGGACCCGTAGATGAACGCGGCATCGACCCCCGCCACCCCACGGAAGGCGTCCCGCACGAGGTCCACCGGGTCCGAGAGCGCTCCAATCAGACTGCGGACAGCCGGCCACAACGCCCATTCGTGCACGAGTTCATACTCGACACGCCGCGCCGCCGCGCCACCGCACGACGGACGTCGCCGTAGCGCGCCGAGTTCGGTGAGCGCCTTGAGGTCCCGTTGAAACGATGCGCTGCGAGGGCCAAACAACTGCTCGAGGCGGCGTAGGTGCACGGGTTCGTCAGGATGCAGCGCGAGGTAGCGAAGAAGCTCCGCCTTGGTGCCGCGGATGCCGAGTAGCGCGAGCCCATCGCGCGACGGGGTCGCGCTGTCACCGGACTCTGACGCGAATTTCCAGACGCCGTGACTTGGGGCCTTCGTTCCATGCCGTTCTCGCATGCGCTAATTAGTAGCGCGTTCCCACGCGCTTGTCAACGAACCATGAAGCTGGCTATATCGAATCGGGACGTGCCCGTTCTTTGGCCCACTCCGGGGTCCACAACGGGGACCGGTGCGCAGCGCTCGTGCCAAGCCCGGACCCTCCCCGAGACATTGTGGTTCCCGGGCCACGAGGGAGCGCGCGCACTGAACCGCCCCTGGATTGCTGGCGGCTCACTTCTCCGAGAGCAAGACGCGGTGGCACCGCCGAATCGCGGCCGCGTACGTTGGCGGATAGCGACTTACAGATATCAACCTGAATTCCGCAAAATAGCAGGAGAGGGGCTCGAACCCTCGACCTCACGATTATGAGTCGTGTAA
>JANLVM010000455.1:0-1560 GCA_031364015.1 Gemmatimonadaceae bacterium | reverse complement strand
CCGCGCGCGCCCGACATATCGAAAATTCTTGTCGCCCCAGATCAGCCGTTGTGGTGGGCTGATCGCCCCGAAAGTGGTTCTGAAAAATCCGCTGGCACGAGTCTCGTCGCTTTCACCGCGTAGTACCAGCGGTTTCTTTTGCATCGATGCCGCGCTCATCATCATCTTCATCGATCGGCTCGATCCGCTGCACGCGCAACCGAACTTTTGATTTGCGGCCATCCCCGCGCGTGAGGTTTTGCGCTTTACGACCATCGATGAATAGTTGCCATACATCGAAACGGTCGTAAATGAGCACCGAGGTACTGTCGCTGGTCCAGCCGCCATTGCCGTATGCGCCTGCCGGCGCGGGCGCATCGTGCTCTTCGTTGTGGACCGCCACGCCGAGGGAGCGGGTCAGGTTCCTGACGGTGCCGTCGGCAGTATTGACCGCGTGCCAATGCCTGTCCTGATAGTAGATCAGCGAGTTGCCATCGGGCGACCAATCATTCGGATTCAAGTTGACATTGCTGCGCAGTTTCTTTTGTACAAGTTTGCGTTCCCCCTTGGTTGTATCGAGGACGTACAGGTCGGCATAGTTGCTGTCGTAGTCGACCAGGCGACGATAGGCCCGATCATCGAAGCCGACAGCACGCCGGCCATCGTCGGAGAGCGAAACAGTCCGCATCGATGTATCGGCGAGTTGAGCATAGCTCGACGAGTCAATATCATAAACGCCGCGATAGCTGCGATTGCGTTCCTGCGTGGCGCGCACCTTTTGCATGGGCTGCACCTGGTCGTCGTTCCAGCGCCAAAGATCTGCGACCACCTTTTCATGGTCGGTCGGGCCAGTGTTGGGCTCGCGCGGCGGTTTACCGGGTGGCGCAGCAGGCACGTAGATTTTCTTGCCATCTCGCGAGAACGCGACAGTGCCCCTTTCACCCTTATCGCTTAACGTCATGCCGACTGGAAATCCGCTGATGGACGACGACACGCGTGGGCTGGCGATGGCAGTGCCGCGCAGCCAGTGATACAACCTGAATGACGGTACCTTGGCAGTCGCGTCGTCACGGTCACTAAGGAACGCCGCCTGCTTCTGCTCGCGATCCCAGACAAGCTTGACGTACTTGCCCTTGCCACTGACTAGCGCCACCGGAACAGCGGCATCTTGCGGAACCACCGCATAGACGCCGTTGTCCGTTTCGGCTTTTGAGGAGACGGTGAATGAGAGCGTGTTGCCGTCGCGCGCGAAGGCGGTTTCCAACACATTCGCAAACACGCGCTCGGTGCCCGCGTTCAAGTCACGCAGCACCAGATCTGTGCCGTAATCCTTTTTAAGTCCGGCATTGGCCGCCGCCGTGGGTGCGACGCGGCGTGACGGTGCCTGGTCGCTGTCGGCCGCGTCATCGGTCTTGGCTGCGCCCGCAACTTCGACGACCGCTTTGGCCGAATCGTCGGATTTTGCCGCCGCAACAAATGCACGAAGTCTGGACATTGTCGCTCCTACCACATCCTTGACTTCGACGGTGAACGGCACGCGGATCTTTTCCCAACGCAGGTTGACCGTCGCCGCGTTCTCCG
>JANLVM010000506.1:0-3039 GCA_031364015.1 Gemmatimonadaceae bacterium | reverse complement strand
CAGGCGACAGCGGTGCAGAACAAGAGCAGCGCAACCAAGCGCGAATGAACTGGAGTTGTTGTCATCAGCCACAATCTATCCGCGTGCTTGCAACGGTTGGCACGCCGAGGTGACGAGCGCCGCAGACTATTCTTTGCCGCTACCTCGTTTCCAGTCGCGCTGGGCCGCGTCCAGATCGATGCGCCATATTGATGCGCCACGCGCGGACTCGGCCGGGAGGAGCGAGTACTTGCCATCCGGGGAGAGATAGTGATCCCAGAAGGTCGTCACTCCCGGCTTCACGATGTAGCTCACGGCGCTTCCGTTCACGGGGATGCGGATGAGGCACGTGTCCAGGTCTGCACCGGGATACTCGAGGGCGACGAGAGCCTGGTCGCCGGGCGTCCAGTACGCATCATAGAATCTGCCGAAGGTCGCCGACGATCCCTCGGTGGTGACCTTGCCGTTCGCATCGATACGCAGGAACTGGAAGCGCGCGCGATAAAACCCATTCACCGGCGGTTGTTGGATCGAAACCGCCATGCGCGTGCCGTCGTTGGACAGCAGAGCGAAGTCGATACGCTCGGTGGTGGTCCAGATCTTCGCTGCAGGTGCCGCACCCTTCGCGAAAAAGAGCGTGGAGGTATCGTTTTTCGTCACCGTCCAGAACCCGCGCTCGCCGTCGACGATAAAGTGGCCTGCTTGGTCCGCCGCGCTCCGCACGCGACGCACCAGGCGGTTCGCACCGTTGGGCTTCGCCGCACGGATTTCGCGCGGCAGCGTTGTGAGATTGTCCGCGGTACCACCCGTGCGCTGTAGGAAGACGAACTCTCCCGTCTCGTGACGGAACGGCCGATAGCGACCGCCGCGTCCACTCACCGTAGTGCCCAAACTGTCAGTGAGCTTCCGGAGCGCGCGCGTCTGCGTGTCGTAGAGGTAGGCGCGTCGGACGTTGGGGGCGCTTGGGCCACGATCCACGACGAACAGGAATCGACCGTCGCCCGAGGCGCTGGAGATATTGAGGAGGTCGGATTTCGCCGGACGCGGTTGCGGATCGAACGTGACCGTGCGACGCGTAGAGCCGTCGAGGCTTGCCACGTGCAGTGATTTGCCTGAGTCGCCCACGAAGTGGGCCGACCGGCTGTCTGATGACCAACCCACCGGCCAGTAGGATTCGTTTTTGGGCGACGTTCCACCGACTTTCCCCCGTCGAGCGAGACCGCTCGCATGATGTTCCCGACATGGCTCGGCGCGATGAACAGGGTGCGCCCGTCGCCTGAGAACGCACCGATCTCGGCCAAGCCGTTATTCGAGCTATTCGGCATAGCGAGTATCGTGTCGCCTTGCAGCGTCATGAGGACGACCTGTTGCGCGGTCGACCGCACCATCCGACCGACGGACGGCTCGACCATCGTGAATCCTCCGGGTTGTCTTGGCTTCCACACCAATTCCGCAGCGCCGCTAGTAGTGGACACACGGAACACGCTGCCTCGCTCGCCGGGGGAATTTCGCATGGTGAAGTAGATCGACTTTCCGTCGACGGCAAAGCGCACGTTGTCGAGCCTATTGGCTGGCCGCCGGAGTACCTCGCGCGCGGTGCCGCCGTCGACCGGAACAATCTTCATGATGCCCTCGTCGGCGTCGTCAAACAGATAAGCGAGCGACTGGCCATCGGGTGATATCGCGTGTTGCGCTGTGCGCTCGAGCGTGACCCGCCGGTGTGTTCCGGCGGAGCGTTCCGGAGTTCGCATCGAAGTCCACCACCACCACGCCTGGCGCATCGAGCTGACCATTGTGGCTGGCCAGCTTCGTACCGAACGGCACAGATGCCGGCCTTGGCTGGGCTTCGAGTGCGACAGAACTGCCGAGCATTGTGAACGCGACGAGCGACACGACTCTGTGATGAATCATCCGACGGCCTCCGAAAGGGGATGCCGCACAACAACGCAAATCAGTCGCCATCTCCCACAGCCGCGTAAAGCGATTGTCCCGCATTGGCTTGCACATATTTCGTGCTGCGGTCTGTGCTCCGCCGGTAACGGGTCGTTACTGGTCATGGTCACGATCCGTGACCACGATCCCATGCTTCTCAAGCAGGCGGTCGAGGCGCGGGCGCGACACACCAAGAACCCGGCACGTTTGCCGCTTGTTGTAGCGGCATTCACGCAGGACGCGCTCGACGTGTTGGCGCTCAACTGCATTCATTGTGCGATCCGCTGGAGCATCGTCAGATGCTCGGCGAGGAGACCGATGTCGCCCCGACGTTCGCGCAGCGTCGGAAGGACAATCTCCACTCGCTCACCAACGAGCACTACGCCGCGGGCAGAGTTGGAATCGCCGCGATCTCCGCGCGGCGCTCGCGCTGAAGCCTCTCCAGGTCATGGCGGGTCTGCAGATTCAACCAGAGCTCAGGCCCGTTCCCGCACAGCTTCCCGAGCCGGAGGGCCATGAGCGGCGTCACAGGCTGGGCCTCACTCAAGATCGCGTGCAGCGTTTGCCGCGACACGCCAAGCAATCGGGCGATCTCCGAGAGCGGCCGACCGAGCGCCGGAAGGACGTCTTCCCGCAGCAGCTCGCCGGGATGCATCGAGGGCAGGCCTCGAGTGACATTCTTGGTTGTACGCATCAGTGATAGTCCTCCAAATCAACGTCCATCGCATCGGCGCCTTCCCACCCGAAGGTGATGCGCCAGTTCCCCGAGACTCGAATCGACCACCGGCGTTCGCCCCGGAGGCCGTGGAAGAAGAAGCCCGGCAAGTTCAGCTGCTGCGGTTCGGACGCAGCGTCCAACGCCAGCAGCATGCGGCGGACGCGCGCCACATTGGGAACGCCGTGAGCCGGCAGGGGGGTCGTCAAGTATCACTTGACACTCTTCCGCCGCCGGCATGCACGCGCTCCCGAAGCTCGCGCAACAGCGCATCAGTCAGCGTCGGTTGTTCCGGGCGCGCCAACAGTACGCGCGCGGCACTGAGCATGTCGACCACCCGTTCCACCTTTGCCATTCGCAATAACCTCTCGTCGTCGAGCGTACCCTCTAACACGGACAACATCATCAACGCT
>JANLVM010000442.1:0-3531 GCA_031364015.1 Gemmatimonadaceae bacterium | reverse complement strand
GTGACGCGGTGTCGTTCGAGGTCATGCAGCGCGAAGGCATCACGCGCGCGCTGTCAATTGACCGGCACTTCGTCCCGGCCGGGTTCGAAATCGTGGGGTGATTGGCGTTCGTCTACCAAGCGCGAGGCCGCGCCCGCGCATCGCTCGCTGCCTCGGATCGCGGCGTAGCCCTTCACTCGTGACATTGCATGGTACCGCGACACGGGCGTACTCTCTACCGCAGTGCTCACCTCTCGATACCTCCGTCGCGAGGGCTCGGAAGACCACCGATCCAGCGCGTCGTTTCTAGCGTAATAGCACTCTCACGGGATTCAACTTTCCATGATTCAGCTTACGAACACATTCGGTTACCGCTGCCGCCGTTCTGCGGTCGTGTGGGTTGGGTCGGCTGCGACGGCCATCGCTATGGCCTGCACGCCCAAGCCGCCTGCGGGCCCAACCCTGGCCGGCGACTGGGATGTTTATGTCGCGCTGGGCTCGACGGCGCGCACCGGATTTGAGGGATGGCGGCGCATGGGGTTCGCGCATTTTGCCGGTGCCGATTCGCAGTTTGTTGGCGCGATTCGACGACGCGCGGGAGCGAGCATGCTGGCGGTTGCGCGAGTAACATCTACCCGCGACTCGATAGTCCTGTCGGGAGACGCCGATCAGTCGATAATCGCGTCCTGGCATGGCGACACGCTTAGCGGCGTCATGCGAACGGCGGGAAAGCCGTCGGGACCTCGCGTTCGTCTGGTGCGTCGCGCCGCGCCGTTTGTCATCGAGACCGCGTACGATCTCTGGCCCGGTGCGGTGTCTGATTCGCAGTATGCCATCACCGAAGACACGGCCGTGTTCATGACCACGCGCGACGGGGCGAAACTCGTGAGCTACATTGCGCGCCCGGTTGGACCGGGGCCATTCGGTGTGGTGTTGCAGCGCACGCCGTATACGCGCATTTTGCACTCTGCGGGCCAGTACTGGGCGGCGCGCGGTTACATTTTCGTGGCACAGCACGTTCGCGGTCGCGACATATCTGATGGGAATGATTTTGGTGACTACGACACCGACGTGCGCGACGGCTATGACGCCGTGGAGTGGGCCGCCGCGTTGCCCGGCGCCAATGGCAAGGTGGGGCTGATTGGTCACTCCGACGAAGGACGGCTGGCGTGGTACGCCGCGGTGAGTGCGCCGCCGCACCTGGCGGCCATCGCGCCATCGGCGGCGACCGGGGATCCGTGGCGCATCGTGCCATACGAGGACATGGTATTTTCGCCCATCAACGTGGCGTGGGCGTGCCTCATGCGCGAACGCACGTTACAGGATATCTCCGAGCTGGATATCGCCGCGGCGATCACGCACTTGCCGCTGCGCGACTTGCCGCAACAGCTGGGTTGCGGTCAGGTGAAATTGTGGGATCGCTGGATCGCGCATCCAACACTCGACGCCTATTGGCGCGCTCATGCGGTCACCACCAACATCGCGAAAGTGCGCGCACCGGTGCTGCAGATTTCAGGGTGGTACGACGATTCGCGCGGGCCGATCGACTACACCAATGCGCTCAACAAGGTACCCGGGCATCCGTTCATTCGGTTGGTGATGGGCCCAGGTGCGCACAAAGGGGTGGACTACGTGACCGGCGAATTCGGCCCGCAGTCACGCGTGGACACGCGGCGGCTGCAGTTGCAGTGGTTTGATCACTATCTGTTGGGCAAGGACAACGGAGTAGATCGGGGACCACCCGTGGACATCTTCGTGTTGGGCGACAATGCGTGGCGCAAGGAAGCCGCGTGGCCGCTCCAGCGCGCGGTCGGTACAAAATGGTACCTCGCGTCCGGTGGCAGGGCGAATACGAGTGCGGGAGACGGAGTACTCGATACACTGCCGCCCACCGGCGCGGTGGCTGATACGTTCACGTACGATCCGGCCGATCCGACTCCTTATCTCATCGACTCGCGTGAACTCGAGACGTCGCTGAACGAGGACTTCTCGGCACTCAACGCCTCGCGCAAGGACGCGTTGGTGTTTACGTCCAAGGCGCTTACGAAGCCTGTTGAGGTGACTGGACAGATGTCGGCAACGCTCTGGGCCGCGACCGACGCGCGTGATACCGACTGGAACGTGATGCTGCTGGATGTGTTTCCCGATGGCCACGCCGAGCGTGTGCAGGACGGCGTCGCGCGCGCGAGGTTTCGCAAGGGATTCGATAAAGCGGTATTGCTCACGCCAGGAAAGGTCGAGCGATACGATATTGACGTGTGGTTCACGTCGCGCGTGTTTCCACCGGGACACAAGCTGCGCGTGAGCGTGTCGTCGGCGTTGTTTCCCAAGTACGATCGGAACCTGAATACGGGTGGGAATAACGAAACGGATAACCGGTTTGTGGTGGCGCGGCAGCGCGTGTTGCACGACAAAGAGCATCCGTCGCATATCGTGTTGCCGATTATTCCGAGGTAGGACGTCAACGATGAGCACTCAGACAGTGCCGAATCGACCACCCGACGAGGCGAGGCAGGCGACGATGAGGCGTATCACCTGCGTGCTCGCGCTCGTGTGGCTCGGCATGATGACGAGTGGCTGCGCGACGTCGCCAGTGGCGACCGAACTCCCTGTTGGAACGGTAGTCGCGTCGATCGATGGCGTTGAATTCACCGCTCGCCGTGTGGTGGCCGCGACGCACGTGCACGGCGTGCTGGCCATCGCCGCGCAGGTTGACGATGGGCGAACGATCCATCTGACAATGCTCAGCCCACGGGGAATAGCTGTTGTCGCCGTGGGCGCAGGAGAACAGAATTCGGCGCAGACCGGGTATCAGATTTCCAAGTGGAGCAGCAATCTCGTGGGCGGGTCGGGCACAGTCACCGTCACGGCGTTCACGAGGGATCATGCCGAGGGAAGCTTCTCGTATACGGCCGTGGCGGCTCCCGGCACGCCCGCAACCGGCCGTCGCATCGTGGTCGGTCGCTTCAACGTATCGTTCGCATTTGCAGACTGACTGGTCAGCCCACACGACCGCGTTTCCGCCGTACTGTTTTTTGCGTCGCAACGCCCGCCCCGAATAGCGACCCGTCGGCTTCCCGCTGTCGAATACGATTGCCCCGTTCACCCGGACGGTTTGGATACCGCAGCCAGACTCGACATCTTGCGTACTGCTTCCTCGACTGGAAACAGCTTCCGGTCGCGCACGTACGGGTAGGGATAGATGCCGGCTGTTATCGGCACTCCATCCGTACGGGCGCGGTTGACTACGCGCCGACGCTGTCGGCCTGTCCCCACAAATCGAGTATCCCAAGTTTGATGTGCGACACTTGCACGGGCATTCGATTCACGCGACCGATCGTGATGATCTCGTTCAGAGCGCTCACCTTCGCCAATGCGGAAATCCTTCTCATTGTGCAGGACCAGCGTTGGTGTACGGAAATTTCCGGCTGACAAATGTGGTCGACCAGCGACGCTACTGCGTGTTGAGCGCGTTCGCATTCCACATGGGACCACAAACTCCCAATCGGTAAACCACAGTTCCTCGGTGGCGCCGCTTCTGAATTCACTTAC
>JANLVM010000432.1:0-24079 GCA_031364015.1 Gemmatimonadaceae bacterium | reverse complement strand
CCGCAGTGGGGTCACGCCAATGACCCGGCGTTGTGGGAACAGGTCCTCCACCTCGATGACGATCAACTTTGGGGCACGCACCTGCGGCTCAAGCACGTGCTGATGCGACTCGTGCGCGATGAGGCGCGGCGCGCGTTCGCGCAACGCACGCTGGAGACCGTGCAGCTGGTCGGTGCGGGCACACTGCTCGATCCGCACGTACTCACGATAGGATTTGCGCGTCGGTTTGCCACCTACAAACGCGCCGATCTCATCTTTCGCGACGTGGAGCGCCTGCGCCGACTGGTCACCAATAGATCACGACCAGTGCAGATCGTATTTGCCGGCAAGGCGCATCCGGCCGACAACCCCGGTAAGCAGATTCTCCAGAATGTGTATCAGTTCACCCGCGATCCGCAGTTCGAAGGGCGCATCGCCTTCGTGGAAGACTACGGAATTCACCTCGCGCACCTGTTGGTTCAGGGTGTCGACGTCTGGATGAATCTGCCACGCGTGCCGATGGAAGCGTCGGGTACCAGTGGCATGAAGGCGGGCCTCAATGGCGTCCCTCACCTTTCCACAATCGATGGGTGGTGGGAAGAAGGGTTCGAAGGCAACAATGGATGGGCGATTCCGGCAGCCATCGACAGCGATGATGCCACGGGGACGGTCGAACGACTCTACACGCTGCTGGAGCAGGAAATCGTTCCGCAGTTCTATGAGCGTGATGCCGGCGACCTGCCACGACGTTGGATCCTGACCATGAAGCACGCCATGCGCGTGGCTGGCCAACAGTTCACGGCTCGTCGCATGGTGGAGCAATACGCCAAGTCCTATTACGCGCCAAGCATTCTTGGCGACGTGCTGCCCGACGATCCGCCAACCGCCTAGCGCGTCGTTCTCACCCCGACCGTCGCGTTCCTCATGACTTCTTCAGCCATGCCCACGCCAGGCTTCGGTGCGCCGGTCGTGTTACCCTCTCCGGGCGACGCGCCGACGATTGTGCACCTGACGAGCGAATACAGTCCGTTCGCGCGTAGTGGCGGACTGGCCGAAGCCGTGATGGGGTTGGCGAACTATCAAGTGCGTTCGGGCGCCACGGTGGTCGTCTTCGTGCCGCTTTACCGAACGGTACGCGACTTCGCGCCAGATCTGGCACCACTGGGCCGACCGATCCGGATTGAGCTGGGATTTCAGGGCGAGGAGGTGCGCTTCTTTCGTGAAGTGCATCCCCCGCCTGGGCCGAAAGTCGTGTTCGTGGATATTCCCGAATACTTCAATCGACTGGGCCTGTACGGGGAAGGCGGTCGAGACTACGCCGACAATGCCAGACGCTTCGCACTGTTTTCGCGCGCGGTGCTTGATGCCATTCCTCGCCTCATCGCGGGACCGCTGCTCATTCATGCGCACGACTGGCACACGTCACTCGCGCTCCTGTACATGCGGGCGTATGCGGGTTTGCGCGAGCGCTACCTCCGCACGCCAACCGTCCTCTCGGTGCACAACGCCGGCTACCAGGGTCACTTCCCCGCGTCGCAGTTGAACGACTGCGGCATTCCGCCCGAGCTGTTCACGTTTCGGCACGTCGAGTGGTACGACAAGATCAACTTCCTGAAGGCCGGCCTGACCTTTGCCGACATGGTCGTCACGGTGAGTCCACGGCATGCCGTGGAGTTGCGCACACCCGGCGGTGGATTCGGTTTGCAGGAAGTGTTTCAATGGTTGGGAGACCGGTTCACGGGCATCATCAACGGCATCGACCAGACCGTCTGGGATCCCAGTCACGACGACCAGATTACCGCCAATTACACGCGCGACGATCCGACCACCGACAAGGCCAAGTGCAAAGCCGCATTGCAGCGGTCGTTTGGCTTGCCACAGCGCCGACGCACGCCGCTGTTCGGTATGACGGGACGGATGGTGACGCAGAAAGGACTGGATCTCATTCTCCATTCGCACCTCGTCCGAAACCTGGACGCACAGTTTGTTTTTCTGGGCGCCGGCGAAGCGCGCTACGAGCGCGCCCTGTTGCACCTCGCGGCCCTGCGTCCGCGTCACGTGGGCGTACAGCTGGACTTTACCGACCGCCTCGAGCATCGGTTAATGGCCGGCGCGGACATGTTCCTCATGCCCTCGCAGTATGAGCCGTGCGGCCTCACGCAAATGCGCGCGCAGCGATATGGCGCGCTGCCGATTGGTCGGCGCGTGGGCGGCATTGCCGACACCGTCGAAGACGATGCGACCGGTTTTCTGTTTGACGAATACACGGCGGGCGCCATGGATTGGGCGATGTCGAGAGCGTTGGTGCGCTTCTCCGACCCGGCCAGCTGGGAGCTGCGTATGCGGACCGCCATGAGTCGCGACTTTGGATGGGAGCGCGCGGCCGAGCGCTACGCGCAGCTCTACCGTCGCGCTCGCACGATCGCCAGGCAGCGCGGTTGATCATACGGTACACGCGACCGGCACTCACACGCGTGTCCCGGGCACACGGGCGCTGATGCATCACGTCGTCGTACACGCCCACTGTTACCAGCCGCCGCGCGAAGATCCGTGGCTGGAGTCGGTACCCACGGAACTGTCGGCGGCGCCTGACCACGATTGGAACGCGCGCATCAATCACGAGTGCTACGCGCGGCTGGCTGACGCCGAGGTGCGACAGCCCCATGCGGGCGCCCTCGCCAACGACCCTGATGCCCCATCGGGCGTCGCGCGGCTGATTAATCTGTATGGGTGGTGCACGTTCGATGTCGGCGCCACGCTGTGCGAATGGATGGACACCGAGGCGCCGGACACCTTGCGCGCCATGGTGGCCGGCGACGCCGCCAGCGTGCGGCGACTGGGTCATGGCAATGCGCTCGCGGCGCCCTATCATCACGTCATCCTGCCGCTCGCCTCGCCGCGTGATCGCCGCACCGAAGTGCGATGGGGCATTGCGGACTTTCAACGTCGATTCGGTCGCTCACCAGTAGGCATGTGGTTACCCGAGTGCGCGGTCGACGACGACACGCTCGATCTGCTGGCCGCTGAAGGTATTGCCTTCACCATCCTTGCCCCGTATCAGGTAGAGACGGCCGGCGAGACGCACGGGTTGCCCGTGCGCTGGCGCGGGGCTGCAGGTCGAACACTCACCATCCTTCCCTACGATGGCAGTCTGGCCGGCGAGGTGGCCTTCGGTGGACTCTTGCGCGACCCGGCCGCCTTGGCGCGTCGACTGGCGCCAACGCTCCACGATGGACAATCGCGCTGTACCACACTCGCGACCGACGGCGAAACGTTCGGGCATCATCATCGCCATGGTGCCCGAGCGCTGGCCTCGGCCATGGCGATGATTGGTCAACGACCCGATGCGCGGCTGACCAATGCGGCGACGATGGTGGCGACGATGCCCGCGACCCTCACCGCGCGATTGGTGTCGCCCTCGTCGTGGAGTTGCGCCCACGGCGTCGAACGCTGGCGGAGCAACTGCGGCTGTCGCATCGACCACGATCGGCCCGCCGCGCAGCAATGGCGCGGTCCACTCCGCGTGGCCCTCGCCGCCCTCGCGCACGACAGCGACACCGTGTTCGAACGCGAAGGCGCTGCGGTCTTTTCCGACAATCCCTGGAGCGTTCGCGATGCGTACGGTGCGGTGGTGGCCGCCGATGGCGAGGCGCTGCAGCAGTTCGTACAGCGCATAACGCGCACCGACCTCGACGACGCGGGCGTACAGCGCGCGCGGGAACTACTCGAATTGCAGCGCGCCACGTTGCGCCTGTTCACGTCATGCGCCTGGTTCTTCGACGACGTCGACCGTCTCGAAGCGCGTCAGGTGCTGCGCTACGCCGCTCGCGTGCTCGAGCTCTCGGGCCTCAGTGGTCGTCTCGAGCCCACGCTGGTTCGCGCACTCAGCGCGGCGCGTGCGACCACCGCCTGGAGTCCATCAGCAAGTGAGTTGTTCACCAGCGCCGCGCGGCCACACCATCACGCCGCGATTGATGTGGCCGCCGGCGCCATGGCCATGGTTGACGCCGGTCATCCCTGTACGCGCGTTGACGTGTACGATGTGCACGTGGCGCACGTGGCGACCAGCGGCGCGTCCTATGTGGTCACCCTGCGGCACCGTCGCACGGGGCGCGTGCTCACGGTGATCGGCACCGTGACCGGTGTGGGGCCGACGCTTCGCGTGACCGTCACGGAGACCGGGGCCGATGGCGGCACGGCGCGCGACGTCGCCGTGCACGAAATGCCGGAGAGCATTTCACTCACGCTGCTGCGACCCTACGCGATGGATGAGACGCTCACGGGATAGCGACGTCGTTACGGCATCGACTGACCGCGCGCCGCACCAGACGGAATCGCGATGTTGCCCGACGGCGTGCCGGTCGACAATGCATCGACCCGCTCGCGGCGCTCAAGCGGCGGACCGAGTGTTGGTTCACACACGCCCTCGGCCGTCTCGCGGATCAATTGATCGACCACGGCACGCAGATCGCCGGTGCGCGCGTAGGTCGCCAATTGTCGCTGCGCACTGGAACCCTCCTCGAGAATTTTGAACGCGTACTCAACTTCCTTGCGCGTTCCCAATTCATCCAGCACATCATCGAGGAACCACTCAATGAGCTCGCGAATCAGCACCGGCGCCGGCATCTCGGTTTTCTTGCCGAAGTCGATCAACTTGCCGCTCAAGCCCCAGCGGACCGCGCGCCACTTGTTCTCCTCGATCAGATCCTGCGCGTAGACGCGAAACGTCAGATTGTCGCGTCGCAGCTTCCACATCTTGGCCACGACCGCCTGCAGAATGGCCGCAACACAAATCGCCTCATCCACCCGCGTGTTGACATCGCAGATGCGGAATTCGAGGGTGGGATAGTGGTGATGCGGTCGGACGTCCCACCAGATCTTGGAGCCATCGGGAATGCTGTGCGTTTTCACCAGCGTATCCACCAGATCGGCGTAGTCGCTCCAGCCCGTGAGAATGCGCGGCACGCCCGTGCGCGGAAAATTCTTGAACACGATGCTGCGATAGGAATGCAGACCGGTGTTCCGACCAAACCAGAACGGGGAACTGGTGGAGAGACAGAGCACGTGTGGCAACACGTAGCGCGCCGCATTCAGACAATCGATGCGAAACTCATTGTCCTCGATGCCGACATGGACGTGCGTGCCGAAAATCAGCAAGCGATGCGCCAGGTCTTGCAGTTCCGCCTTCACGCCCAGGTAACGCTCCTTGGGCGTCATCTCCTGATTCATCCAGTTCGAGAACGGGTGTGTGCCCGCCGACGCGATCGTCAGACCGTGCTGGCCAGCGGCCTTGATGACCAGGCCGCGAAGCGTCGTGAGTTCCTGACGCAGCTCGGCGATGGAGTGGCAGACCTTGGTGCCGATTTCCACCTGGCACTGATGTAGCTCGGCCTTCACATCCGCGAGTACCGCGCTGTCGCTTGTCACCAAGGCATCGAATCCCGGCGTGAGGTCACGCGTGACCGGGTCGATGATTTGGTATTCTTCTTCGATGCCGACTGTCAGACTTGGCGCCCGCATTGCTTCCTCGTCGGCTTAGGTCGTTCTGGCGGTGGCTCCCGTTCTGCCACCATCGTGCACGCGCGTGGGTGAATGGGCGATGGCCCAGGCGGTCGACGCCTGGATGAAACCGCCAAATAGATGTCGAAAGTGAGGATCGGTCATCTCGAACACCTCGGGGTGCCACTGCACCCCTACGAGAAAGGCGTCGTCGCTCCCTTCGACTCCTTCGATCAAACCATCGGGGGCTGTCGCTGACGCAACGAGACCGTCCCCGAGCCGCTTGATTCCCTGATGATGCATGCTGTTCACACTCACCCTCGTCGACTCCAGACACTGACCGAGCTTCGTGCCCGCGACCACGTCGACATCGTGCGCCAAATGATCGCGTTCAAAGCCCGCTGTCGGGAAGTAGTCGTGTTTGTGAAATGTCCCGTCGTGCGTGGCGAGATCCTGCCAGAGGGTTCCGCCCGACGCCACGTTGATGATTTGCAGCCCGCGGCACAACCCCAGCAAGGGCTTGCCGTCTTCCATCGCCCAGCGCGTGAGTTGCAGTTCCACGCGATCGCGGGCCGGATCGAGATTGCCGCACTCCGGCTGCACCGTCTCCCCGTACTCCAGCGGACTGACGTCCACTCCGCCGGGAAGTAAAATACCGTCCAGGCGCTCATAAATCTCGCGCAGCGTATGCAGGTCGTCGTCGAGCAGCGGAATCATCCACGGCACCGCGCCCACCATCGTGGCCGCCAGAAAATAGCGCTGATTCATCACCCACGACGCCGGCAAGCCGGGCGGAATGCCGTCGATGGAATGCAGTGTTTGTGTGGTCAAGCCTATGACCGGACGCAGCAACGCGGACATCAGCGCTCCTCAACAAGAAAAGTTGGCACGTTTGAGCCGCCTCCGGCGGTCACGTTTAATAACGGATCCGTTGCAATCCGTGTCAGGCAACCGGCCATGACCGTTCCGTCCACCAGAAACGGCGCGGTATCGAGCATACGGTCATCGATATGCAGCGCACCATCCACCCACTCTGGCCATGGCTCACTGGGCACCTCAACGCGCTCCTGCACGATGAACGGTTCTGCCAATGCGGTACGGATCGCGGACTGCCAGGTGGTGTCATCCACGGTCCACCCGAGCACAATGCCTTTGCCGCCGTACTCGTCGTTCGGCTTGAGCACCATCGTTTCGCGACGCGACGCGATGAACGGAAGCAGATCGATCGCGTCCCCGTTATACGAGGTGCTCCGCTCTTCTACCACCCGTGTCCACGGCACATGCCTGGCGACCGCCTCGCGCTGGGTCGGCGTCAACAGGGGTGCCTGGCGCTCATCGCTCACGACCGCCAGCGAGGCCTTCTTGTGCAGCAGCTTGCATCGGAATGGGTTGACCATGCACACGGCGCGCTCGCGCACGGCCCGCACCACCGGAGACTCCAGCCCCTCGCGTGTCACCAACTCGTCGATGAGCACGCGTTTGTAAATCAGGGTGACGGGTCGGCCGCCGACGATGAGCTTGCCGCCCGTATACTCCGCATCGCGCGGATCCCCAATGAAGGCATCAATGCCGAGCGCGGCGAATTCCTTTTCGAACAGCACGAACTCGCTGCGCGTTGGCACATCGGCCCAATCGAGAATAACGACGGTGGGTCGCTCCCGCACGCCGCGAAACACGTGCCAGGCGTCGAGCATCGCATGAATGACCGACGGCGCAGCCGGGATCGGCAGCACCGTATGGGTGCGCGTGAACTCGTGCATCACGGGGAGCGCCATCATGACCCGAGACAGGGCGTCGTTATAGGCCGCGCCCGCTGGCGTTTCGGCATTGTACTCGGTGAACTTGAGCCCGCCGTCACCCGGCGCAAAAAACGCGTCGAGACGCGACGTGGGACTCGCGACGGAATAGCCCGGATCGGCGTGGATCAGTTGCTCTTCCCACGCGGTCAGTCCGAACTTGGCGCGCAGCGCCGCGTTTTCCATCGCCGCGCGACGCACCGACTCGAACGCCGATCCGACTAATGAGCAGGCCTTGGCGACATGTCGATATTCGCTCATGCTGAGCAGCCGGGGTCGGAGCACGCCGCATAACGGACGGTCGCCGAAAAACAGGCCCTCACTGCGCAACAGACGGTCAAGCAGCTCGGCCGATGCGACCGCGGTGTCGCCGTGCGTCAGGATCTCGTGATAGCGCGTAATGGCGCTGGCAAGCATGCCGGCGACTCCGTTAGCGAGCGGTGACGACGGCGGCGGCCCCGATGGGCGGGCCACTCGGTACGGCCTGCCTCGGGGCGATCGCCAGTTTGATGGCCAGGTCGGCCATATGTTCGACGACCCACTCGAAGTAACTCGGTGTTAACGAGTAGATGTCCATATCGGGCGCCGGATTCATGAAATCGATGGCGTACGGGATGCCGTCGCGCACCGCGAACTCGACGGTATTCATATCGTACCCCAACGCGTGACAGAGCGTCAACGAATCGGCGACACAACGGTCCTCAAGGTCTTTGGGCAGGTAGCCGGGATCGGGGATGTATTTGCGTTCCCGGGGATCGTAGGGCATGGGCAGCACGTGCTCCCGCCCCAGCACCATGCAGCGGACATAGTAATCCCACTTTACAAACTCCTGCACCACCATGGTGAGCAACCCACTGGTGTTGTAGTGATGCAACAACTCCTCCATGGAGTGGCACACGTACACGTCACGCCAACCGCCGCCATGGGCGTCCTTGAGCACGCAGGGAAAACCGATGTGTTCGGCCACACCAAGCCAATCCAGCGGGTACGAGAGGTTCCGCAACGACTCGGAGTGCGAGATGCCGGGGATGTAGTCCTTGTTGGGCAGCAGCATGGTTTTCGGGTGGGCCACGCCATGCTGCATCGACACGGTAGCGTCGAAGAATTTGTCGTCGGCCGACCACATGAACGGATTGTTGATCACCGTGACGCCCATGCGCGTCGCGTGCTTGAGAAAAGCGCGGTAAAACCCGACTTCATGGGAGATGCGATCAATGATCAGCGTGTAGGGGATCGGCTGACCCATCCGCGTGGCGTCCAACTTGATGTAGTCGGCGGCCACCCCCGACTGTCGTTTGGCGACCGCTTCAAGAAAGGCCGGCGGGAAAGACCATTCCCGGCCAACCAGCAATCCGATCCGTGGTTCGACTGACACGATAGGAAGTCTCCAAAGGTTGCGTTCTGAATAGCGCAGAATGGTGGATTGTCGACCGAGTCGCCATAGGGGAAGCCTCAATTCACCTAATTTGGGCGACACTTTATTGACCGATGAGTTTGCCGTTAGCTGGCGGTGTCATCACCTGGTTGCCGACTGCAATAGTTCGTGTTGGCAGTCCAGCAAATATCACTTTTGTGACCACACTCAGTGTGGATAAAATCGCAGGCACGACCGCAAAATGAACCGGTCAGTAAGGGCTACTTATCCACAATGGATTGTATCCGAGACGCAACGGCGAGATCAACTTACCTACTTTTCCACATCACTTCTAACACGTATCAACAATAGTGTCAACAACTTAGCAAAATCAGATGTATTGCGTGCGCGGGTAGATCGTCATAACATCCTCGCCCGCCGACAAATTAATCCGGCGCATCGTCACGTTCCTAACCTGTACTGGAATCGACCATGTTCGTAGTCGCCTGCGCCGCACCGATTGGTACGCTCGAGCCAGCACCCATCACGTCTTTGCCTTTGGCATCGATCGTGGGGAGTACTGAGCTTCGTGCTTTTTGGGGAAGCGACGACGGCTATTATGTCGCCGCCGGTTCAGTGGACGGTGAACAATCCGCTCAGTGGTACCGCTTTGAGGCCGCAGAGATCGCACCCGAAGGCAGCCTGGACGAGCGCACGGCAATCGGTGCGCTCATGGCCAACATCACCCCAATTGGCGGCGGTCGAGTGGCCTTCCCCGTCGGAAGCAGCGGTCGTCGTATTTATCGCGTGTGGCGCACTGGCGCGTCCGCGACAGGGGCAAAGACTAGAATCCTGGAAGTTCGAGCTGCGCGGTCACGCCGCCGGCCAGCGTAACGCCGGCCGCCTGTAACCACGCCAGGAGGAGATCTTGCCCGTGATCGCCGGCAAGGGCGGAGCGCGCCGCGCTCAGATGCAGCTTGAACTCAGCCGACACATCGGGGAGGGTCCTTCGCAGGACCGCCACGGTGAGCAACTCGGTGGCGTCGGCCAGATGTCGTATGGCGAATTCCGTCATGCGCGCCCGGAGCGCGGTGGCGTTGAGGACCTGCGATTCGCCGGGAACCTCGTGATCGGCGCGGCGCTCGCGGAATGCCGCCAGGCGGGTGCGCGTGGCGGAAATTACGGGAAGATCGTCGCCAGCGTTTTCGGGGAGCACGGTCACCGGTGCACCGAGCAAACCCAACCAAGCGATCCACAGGGTGCCGCGCGCATAGGGCTCCCACGGTTCCTGCTCCAGACCCTGCGCCACCCGTTTAATGTTGTCGGCGACGCCGCGTCGAACTTCCCACCATTTGACGTAGCTGTCGGTCTGACGGGACACCAACGCCAGTGCGCCAAGACGCAACGCCCACTTCACCGCCGATTCGCCGTCGTCGAGCGGTGGTCGGAGGGCCGCGCTACATCGGAACGCGCGGGCAGCGCCCAAGGCCAGCACCGCTTGCGCGAGATCGCGGGCGGAGTTGGCAACCGGTTGGAGCGCCGCCTCGAGTTGACTCAGCGCGGCCAACTCGTACGCCGTACCAAGCAGGGCGAGGCCGTCGGCAATCGGGTCGCCAAGTCCGTCGCCGGGAACGAGCGAGGCCGCCTCGGCTCGCTCGAGCAACAAGACGCGTCGTTCTGCGGGGACAGCGGCGACGGCCCAATGCTCGTCGAGCGTGGTCCTGGCGAGATTGGCCAGTTCACGTGCCGCGAGATCGCGCTCCGTTGCCGGGCTAAGCACCTGCATGCCGCCGCCTCCCAGGGAGGGGTGGATTGGTCTCTGAACCGCATCGACAGCCACCCGACGTGGTGGCTCGCCGATATCACCCGAAGAGGCCCCCGCCGACCGCTGTTGCGGCGACGCGAACCGCCCTTAAGACACTGTCCAGCCTGCCAGCGACCATAGCGGTCGCGCCGGTGGCGCAACAGAAGCTACCGCATGCGGTTATCGCCGCATCAGCCCCAACGCTTTCCTACTGTCGCATTTATGTAACAGACCGCCGTCTGTCAAGGTCTGTAGAACTATTTTCCGGAGAACCACTCGTGGGATTTGAGTCATCACGCGCCGCCCGTCGGCGTCTCGCGGCCATCGCCGCGACCAACAGACGGGTTCACGAAGCCCTCTCGCCTTCTGGATTTCCTGGCCTGTTCGAGTCCGCGTTTGAACGCGGCTCAGGAGATCACGTCGCCGCCCAGACGAGCTCGACCACTGCGGATAGTGAACTCCACGATCAGCTGGATGTTCTCGCGCATGACATCGTCGCGACTCCAGGCGCTGGTGGCGCGCTGCTGGCGGCGTACGCAGCGCAGGCGCGCGCGCTGACCATGGTGGTTGAGGCCGCCCGACGAGGCGCGGGCGCACCGCTTCCCGCAGCGGTCATACACGCGGCCGAAGCGGCGCTTACGGCGAACAGCGCGTTCGCGGGAATGTCGGCGCGGTAACTGAGTACTGAGTGCCGAGTGCTGACGGCTGGGTACTGGGCAAGCACACCGGAAAGCTTCGGATCATCTTTCCGGGATGACATACCAACGAATCGATCGCGAGCTCCCGAGCCTGACCGCGTGCGTCATGGCGTCGCTGCTCTGTGGACTCACGCCGTGCGTCGCCTCGTCGCAAGTCTCGAGCGGTGCGCGCCAGTGGTTTGAAGATGGCAAGCGGACCGGCGTCCTCGGTCTCGCCGATTCGTCGCTGCAGCTCTTTACGCGTGCGTTCACCGACGCCCGTAGTAGCGGCGACGAGGCGTTAGCGGTCGCGGCGGCGCGAGGACGCGCCGACGTGTGGATGGTCCTTCGAGGTTGCGCCGACAGCACGCTTCGCATCCTTCGCGAGGCGCAGGTAGCCTCACCGCCCGGTGATCGATCGGTCGCGGACGCGATGGTGCGCCTGCTCGCGGCACGCGGGGACGTTGCAGGCGCCCGAGCCACGCTCGTCGCGGCCTACTCCGACGTCCCGGGAGTTGGACGGACCATCACGCGCGAAAGTATCGCGTACTTGCGAGGACGGGCCGTGGTGGAGCAGGCCGCCGGCCACGAGTCGTCGGCACTCTCCAGCTTCAACGAAGCGCTGATGATTGCGACGCGACTGCACGCGGGCGACGCGTCAGACCCCGCCGATGTTCATGCCCTCGGCGAAGTGACGTCGGAGAATGCGTGGGTCCTCTTCGATCTGGCCCAACTGCGAGCGCGCGCCAAGAGTCCTTCCATCGCGTCCGCCCGCGAATCGGCACGTCTCTTTACGTTGCTGCTCGCCGCCTGGGACATGGTTGACGATCCGCGAGCGACGCCATTTCCAACCGTGCGCCTCGGTGATCGGTTGATTCTGCGCGCCGAGCAGTGCCGACGCGATGGCACGTCGTGTCCGGTACCGAAGCCCGCGCGCGGTTGCTAAGCGCAGCGGACTCCGGTATCGGATTGTTCACGGTCCGCGAATCGTTGGTTTCGTTTCGGCCGGCGCATCTTCCAACGTCTTCAGTACATCGCGCCACGAGAACTTGGTGCCCGATCCCAACACCCAGAAATTCATCCAGGCCATCTCGGCTTCGCTCTTCACCAGACGATTGCGGGCATCCGGAATGCCATGCGACGCGCCGGGATACATGAACAGCTCGGTCGGCACGCCCAGACGCTTGAGCGCCATATGCAGTTCGACGCTTTGCGGACTCGGCACCCGTGGATCACCCTCCACGACGTGAATCATGGTTGGCGTCTTCGCGTTCTTGATGTATTTGATGGGTGATTGCGCCCAGTAGGCGTCGAAATCGTCATACGGCAGCTTGTTGCCAAGATAAAACTGCCGATTCCGCTGCACGTCAGACTGCGCGTACATCGAAATCCAATTCGAAGTACCAGCGCCCGAAGAGATGGCCTTGAACCGATTGGTATGCGTGAGAATCCAATTGGACCAGTGGCCACCGGCGCTCCATCCCAACACGCCCATCTTGGTTGAGTCGACCATGCCCTGCGCAATGAGCGCATCGACGCCGGTCATGATGTCGTCATAGCCTGGCGGGAAGTAGTTTCCGACAATGCCGTTCTTGTGCGCCTCACCATAGTTGGTCGAGCCGCGATAGTTGGGCTGCAGGATGACCCACCCCTGCCCCGCGTATGATTGCGATCCATAACCGCCGTTGAAGCTCAGCAAATCGGCGCTGGCGGGGCCGCCGTGGATGGCAACCAGCAGCGGATATTTCTTGCCGGGCACATAGCCCACCGGCTTCACCAGCACGCCGCTTACCATCTTGCCGTCCTTCGACTTCCAGGTGACTTCGCTTTGCTCGCCAAGCGCCACCTGCTCGCGAATCCACGGATTCGGATCGGTCAGTGCCGTCCATTTGGCACGTGACGCTACGTCGTCCAGTGCGTTCACCGTAAACACGGTTGGTGGCGTGGTCGGATCAGAATAGTTGACCAACAATCGACGCGTGGTTTCGTCCTCACTCACCGACAGCGACGCTTTCAGGTCGGTGATGTGTCGCACCTTGCCACTGGCGACGTCCAGCGCAAACAGCTGGGTCGTGGCACGCCACCCTTCGTTGAAGTAGATCGTCTTCCCGTCGCGCGCCCACCAGCCTACGCTTACGTCACCGTCGAGATCGCCGAGCTTTCTCCAGGCGCTGCTTTTCTCCGCGACTCCGCGCAGATAGACGCGCCTGTTTTTCATGTTGTACGCCGTCATGTCGTCTGAGGCCGAGAACGCCATCCACTTTGAGTCCGGCGAGAACGACAGCGCACTTTCACCGGACTCCGCGTTGTTCGTGAGCCGTTCAATGGCCCCTGACTGGGTGTCCAGCAGATACAAATCACCGTAGATGCCTTGCTCCGTCACATTGCGCTTGTAGCGGTTGTTGGCGACGCCACTGTATCCGACATAGCGTCCATCGTCGGACACGGTAAAGCTCGTGACCGCGTAGCTGGTGTCGCGCGTCAGTCGCGTCGCGGGTCGACTCGAGGTCACGTTCCCACCAAGATCCACCGCCCACAGCGACGACACCGGCGCTTCCGCGTTCCGCACATTCACCGTGAATTTCTTCTCGACGCGCGCCTTCTCGTCTTGATCGACCGTGTCGGCCGTCACGAAATACACGCGCTTGGCATCGGGAGCAAATCGCCAAAGCCCAACGCCGGTCGAGTGCTTCGTGATCTGCACCGGCTTGAGCGAGTCAACAGGCGTGCCGGCCACGATGTCGGCGATGGCAAGCGCAAAGAGCTGCTCCTCGTCGCTCTTGCCGCTCCGATAGACCAGCCATGTGCCGTCCGTACCGACGGCAAACGTCGATACGCCTTCTTTCGTATCGGTGATGCGGCGGGCTTCACCGCCGTCGGGTCGCATCACGAACAGCTGTTGTTGCCCTGCTTGCGCCGCCGTGGCGTCTCGATTGGAACTGAACACGAACGCCTGGCCGTTCGGCAGCCATCGCGGGCTGGCTTCGTTCTTGTCACGCGTGTAGGTGAGTTGACGGGTGCTGGGAAGTCCCCGTTCGGCGGAGACGAGAAACACGTCGGATTGGGTGCGTGCGTCCTTCCAATCGGGCGTCGTGACGGTGTACAACACCCACTTGCCGTCGGGCGAGATGGCCGGTGCGCCGACCGAGCGCATCCGCTGCTGGTCCATCCACGTCATCGGACGCTTGGTCGTCGACGACGGCGCTTGTGCTGCGGCCGTCGAGCAGAGGAAGAATCCGCCGGCGAGTGCGCCGATTTTCAGGACGAGTGACACAAACCACCTCAAGAACAAAGGGGAAACCAACCGGCGAATGGGAGCGCGCCTCACTTCGAAGCTACGTCCCGCTTGGCCAATTGTGGAGGCTCCCTGCCTCCGTGGCACGCGAGACGTCGAGCCGCTTGACCGTTTGCCACGTCCGCCACAATATTGAATCCGAACTCGTATTCGGATCCCTCGCCCGGACAGCATGCCTAAAGGCCGACTGCTCACCCCGACCCCGCCTCAGCAGGCCCGCAGCCGAGAAACGCAGGAAGCGCTGCTCGCGGCCGCCGAGCACGTGTTTGCTGAGGTCGGAATCGCCCAGGCGACCGTAACGGAGATCTGCGAGCGCGCCGGCGTCGCGGTCGGAACGTTTTACGGTCGATTTCCCGACAAAGATGCGCTGCTGCTGCTGTGGTACGAGCGCTTTTTCAAACGCGGACGCGTCACCTTCGATCGGGCCTTTTCTGATGTGATGTGGGAGGGGCGACCTGCGGGTGAGGTGATCAGGGGATGGGTGCAGTCACGGGTGCTGCACTATCGCAAGAATCGCAAATTGCTCAAAGCATTGTTGCTGCATGTACGCGGGCGGCCAGCCGCGGAGTTCAATCCGTTCGCGTCGCAGTTGCAACTCCCGGCCCTTCAGCGGATTACCGCACTGCTCAACGACCGGCGCGACCAGTGGCATCACCCCGACACGGACAATGCCGTGCGGATGGCCGTGGTGATCATGGAGTCGAGCGTGCAGTCGGTAATCCTGTTCAACGACGCGCGAGGCGATGCTTCGCAGGTGTCCGATGATGAGTTGGTAGCGCACCTGACGGACGCGATGTGCGCCTATCTGAAGATCGCGTGAGCGACGGGCGCTAGCGCCCTGCGGCGGTCAGGTCGCCGTCCCTCAACTCCTCACGGGGCTGGCCGATACTGTCACGTCATGCGCACCCTCTTCGTTCTCGTGTCGGCCGCCTTGGTCGTTGCCGTGGCAGGGCTATCGTTTGCCTGGCCACCAATTCTGTGGGCCTTGGTCGCCATTCTGCCACTTATTGCGCGCGGCGTGGCCGATATGCTGCAAACCAAGCAGGCCATCAAGCGCAACTTTCCGCTAGTCGGGCACGCGCGATACCTGCTGGAGATGATCCGACCCGAGGTCAATCAGTACTTCATTGAGTCGAACAGCGATGGCCGGCCGTTTAGTCGCAACGATCGCTCAGTGATTTATCAGCGGGCCAAGGGCGAACTCGATTCCCTGCCCTTCGGCACACAAAAAGACGTGTACGCCACCGGCTATGAGTGGATCAATCACTCGCTGGCACCGGTGCATCCTGATCCATCGCAGGCGCGCGTGACCGTCGGTGGCCCCGACTGCAAGCAGCCGTACTCGGCTTCGATATTTAATGTGTCTGGTATGAGCTACGGCTCACTCAGCAAGAACGCCGTGTTGGCGCTCAATACCGGTGCCAAGTTGGGCGGGTTTGCGCACAACACCGGAGAGGGCGGCCTGAGCCCGTATCACCTGGAGCCGGGTGGTGATCTGTTCTGGCAGATTGGCACCGGCTATTTCAGTTGCCGAGATCAGCAGGGTCGCTTTAGTGAAAGTGCGTTTGCGACCAAGGCGTCATTGCCGAATGTGAAAATGGTGGAGATAAAACTGTCGCAGGGTGCCAAGCCTGGGCACGGTGGCATTCTGCCGGCGGCAAAGCTCACCAAAGAAATCGTGGAGATTCGCGGTGTCGAGCCCGGACACGATGTCATCTCACCACCAGCTCACTCGGCCTTTTCGACGCCCACTGAGTTGCTGCAGTTCATCAAGCGGCTGCGTGACGCGTCGGGCGGCAAACCGATTGGTTTCAAGCTGTGCGTCGGCAAGCGTCACGAGTTCCTGGGAATTATCAAGGCCATGATGGCCACGGGGATCACGCCCGACTTCATCACGGTCGACGGCGGCGAGGGCGGCACCGGCGCCGCACCGTTGGAATTCTCGGACTCGGTGGGGACACCCCTCAACGAAGGCTTGTCGTTCGTGCACAACGCGCTCGTTGGCGCTGAACTGCGCGATCGCATTCGGGTGATCGCATCGGGCAAGGTGAACACCGGATTCGCGTTGGCCACCAAAGTGGCGCTCGGCGCCGACCTGTGTAACGCGGCGCGGGCGATGATGTTCGCCATCGGCTGCATTCAGGCGCTCCGCTGCAACAGCAATCACTGCCCCACCGGCGTGGCCACGCAAAACCCCGCGCTGGTGGCGGGACTGCATGTGGGTGACAAGTCACAGCGCGTGGCGCGCTATCACCGCGAGACGGTCAAGAGTTTTTTTGAAGTACTGGGCGCGGCGGGACTGCAGCGGGCGGAGGAGCTCAAGCCATGGTTCATCATGAAACGGGTGAGCGCCATGGAGATTCGCAGCTATGCCGACATCTATCCGCATCTCGAGTCGGGTCAGTTGCTGCGATGTCCCTCGACGACGGGCATGTCGCGCGCGTGGGAGCACGCGAGCGCGTCGCAGTTCTGAGCACAGTGCGCGCCCGGCCTCCTGCGCCGTCCTCAACCCGTCGTCAACTCGGCGGCAGCTTCCGGTCGCGCGCGGTCAGTTCCCCTTCGCGCGTTCGCGTGCCGTTCGACGTGGCGCGTCGTGCTCTGCCGAAATCGGTGTTCGGCGGCGGCGCGGCGCTTCGGTGTTTGGAGTGCTTTCGCCACATCGCCGCGCACGCACACCCGATCACGGTGCTGCAACCAGAACCGGTGTCGTTCGAGCGACGCTGAGTTACTTGAGCAGCGTCATCCCGGCGCGTCTGTCGAATGACATCGTCTTGTCGCAGCCCGCTGCCTCCGCGCCTCGGCGAATAAGGCAGTCGGCGAAGTCGGCGCGTCCGGACTCGAACTGCCGTAGCGCTTGCCACACCACTTCAGCGTCCTGCACCACCAACTGTCGAATGCTCAGAAGGCGTTTCACAATCTCCGCGACGTCGGTACGTGACGCGGCATAGCTACTCTCGCTGACCCAGACGACTTCGGCGAGGACGACCAAGCCAACGAAACCAGGGGATTCGATACTGCACTGGTTTTCGATCAGCGTAGTGGCGACAGCCGCCTGTGCTCGGTCGTCCTGCGCCAGATACCGGACCAGCACGTTGGTATCAAGACCGATCACCGACCACCACCACCACCACGCGCGCGAATCACCGTATTCATCTCGCTGATGCTGACCGGTTTCGCCGGTCTGCGCAGTAATCCCTTGAGCGAGCGCACATCGTCAAAGGCGGGCTTGATCGCGAAGCCACCCTCCATTTCAACGAACTCCACTCGATCCCCCGACTCGAGACCGAGTCGCCGTCGCACATCGGCGGGGATGGTGATTTGCCCTTTGGTCGTCACGGTTGCAGTGCTCATACGCTCTCCTGTATTGCCTTACAATAAAGTAAGGAATCGTCAATTTCAACCCCCCGTGAGACGCGTTCTCCGGAATGCATCAGAGAAACACCGACGCATTGCGCGCGCGCTGGCGCACGGGTCGACGGTGAGGCCCTCGGACTTGTCGGAGCGATACGTCAAGGCGTTCGCGGTCCTGCACTACGGAGAAATCAGCGGCGTGGGTCCCAAGGGCGGCGGTACTCCACCAATGGGATGGTCAGCGATTCTGGACCTGTCGTCGCTGCCCTTCGAACCTTACACGTTGGTGATCGCGGCGACCGCCAGTCGCGGACATCGTGGTGTGAGGGCGGTGCCATTTTCCAGGAATCCGCGCGTGCCTGACGGATCGACGTCTCCATCCGGCGGTTAGTAGCGACACCGCTATCGCGATACCGCCGGCACGCGCCACTCCTGCAAGATGCCTCCCACACTGATTTCAGGCGCGAGCAGGCACGCGTGTCCGTGCCCCTCGAGCACTTGCACCTGAGCGTCCGGCACACGCGACGCCATGAAGTAGGCCTGCTGGACTGATGGAATCATGACGTCGTTGTCTGCCGCGAGGAAAATTGTCGGCACGGACAACTGCGACAATCGGTCACGCAGGTCATACCGCGAGAGCATGCGCAGCCGATTGAGATACCCTTCTCGAGTGGACGTGCGCGTGAGTGAAAGGGCGTGAGCAGAGTCGAGGGGCGGCGTGGAAGGCGAATGGTGACGACGCGCGGACAGGCGCCGAATGCGGCTGGAGAGCGACCATGGGAGCACGCGCAATGCCCCCATCGCCACGTGCAGCTGCCACGGCGAGTGAAAATGCGCGAACGAATTGAGCACCACGAGCGAGGAGACCGCGTATCGATGTTCGAGGGCGAAGCTCATGGCGAGCGCTCCGCCAAACGACTCGGCGACGAGAGTCACCGGTTCGCCGCCGGGCGACGTCTCCCGCACAACCTGCGCGAGATCGTCCACCAGGTCATCCATGGTTTCGGCACTGTCGCGCAAGCGATAGGTCGCCACACGATAGCGCGACAGGCGACGCATC
Source organism: Gemmatimonadaceae bacterium (assembly GCA_031364015.1). Lineage (GTDB taxonomy): Bacteria > Gemmatimonadota > Gemmatimonadetes > Gemmatimonadales > Gemmatimonadaceae > Gemmatimonas. The sequence goes on along the minus strand of JANLVM010000432.1, from coordinate 5,264 downwards.
TGCGTGAAGAACAGCGCACCGGTGCCGTCGATGCCCGGCACGTAGACCAAGGGTGGACCGGCCCCATGCAACGTGATTCCCGAATAACCTGATGGCTTAGTGCTCGCGACGGAGCTACTCTCGTACGTATTCGTCTGGTCGGTTCCGGTTACCATACCGTCATGCTACCCCCAACATCGCACCAAAGATTCGCGGCCCGGATGCGCTTCGCGTGGGCCATAGTCTCTGTGCTCATCGTGGAGACGTGCATTCTTGGCCTCGCTGCGGCCCCTGCCATCGCGGGGTGGCGATGGGGCGCCCGTATTGAAGGGATTCCTGAATGGGGATCGATGCTCTTCCTCTCCGTTCTGGCGGTGCCCAGCTATCTGCTTTTCGCCTTCGGTGTGCTTCTGTACTCGGCCTGGGTTACGCGGCTTCTTGGTTGGAGGACACTGCCCGGCCTCTCGGAGCCTCTGGATCGCTTCGGGTGGCCACTCCTGAACTGGGGTCGCTACCTGATTTCGATTCATGTCGCACGGATGTTTGCGGGCGCCGTGTTTCGGTCGACACCGATCTGGCTGCAGTACATGCGCTGGAATGGCGCGCGCATCGGTCGCGGCGTTTGGGTCAACAGCCTCAGTCTCATGGATCACAACCTGCTCGAATTCGGCGACGGCGTGGTCATTGGCTCCGACGCGCGCGTGTCCGGTCACACCGTGGAGCGCGGCATGTTGGAAACGGCCGTTGTGCGAATCGGCGCGGGGTCCACGATTGGCATCGGCAGCGTCATCGGCATCGGGACGGAGATCGGCACGAATACGCAGGTGGGAGCGCTGAGCGTGGTGCCAAAGTTCTCCAGACTGGAGGCCAACACCGACTATGCGGGCGCGCCGGTGCATCGGCTGCCGCCGCGCATGGTGGCAGCCTCCGAGGCCAGCGACAGTCCACTGTCGTAGCCCGGACTGCCGGCCTTCTTCCTTCTACCGGCGCCCGTTGGCATCATGACCAGCATCCCCTCCTAACCATATCATGATCAGACCCGACCATGCAGCGCGATGGGTTGTAGGTGCCGCAGTTCTACAATGCATGACGGCGTTGGGTTGCGCGGGGCCAGGCATGGCCGGCGCCCCGCCTGCGGCCCTGCGCGAAATGCGCATGCCGGTCGAGCAGTGGCGGCGGGATGCCATGACGAACGACACAACTCCGGACTTGCGACTCACGCTCAACATCCCCGCATTTCGGCTCGACGTGTCCGAGCGCGGCGTGGTGAGCCGGTCGTACGCGGTTGCGATCGGCGCGCCGCAGTTTCGAACGCCCATTGGCGCGTTTCGGATCGACTACATGGTGTGGAACCCGTGGTGGCATCCGCCCAAGAGCGAGTGGGCGCGAAAGGAGGTACCCAAGGCACCCGGGTGGATGAATCCGGTCGGGCGGGTCAAGATGCACGTGACCGATCTGGTGTTTCTGCACGGCAGTCCAGTGGACCACTCTATTGGCACCGCGGCCTCGCACGCCTGCATACGCATGCACAACGCCGACGCCATCGAGCTCGCGCGGCTCGTGGTCGCGCACGCGGCGCCCTTGGTGTCGACGACGCTGCTGGATTCGCTGGTCGGCGACACCGCACGCACGCAGGCGGTCGACCTGGTCCTATCCGTGCCGATCGACATTCACTACGAGTTGGTGGAGGTGAAAGACCAAACCCTCTTCGTGTACCGCGACGTCTACCGGTTCGCCGGAAAACGCGTGCCTAACCTTCGTTCCAGCATGATGGCAGCGCTGCTGCGCTCTGGCCGAGATACGAACGGAATACGCACGGACCTGGTTCGCACCCTAACCCGTGACGCAACACGATCCACAGTTCGGATCGCCGTTGACAGCCTGTTCGCACCGCGCGGCACCGGGGAGTGATATGCAAGAACGGCGCGAGCAGCGCGGTGTGTCCGAGCAGCCGACCCGTCAGGCCCGGCTCGAGGACGCGGCGCGACCGGTCAGCTCGTGCACAGCGATGCCGAAGATCACGTTGCGCTCGGGGACAGGATCGTCGGGCGTGAACGCCGTCGGTGTGATCCGCTTGATCGCATCGAGCGCACGAGCGTAGGTGGCGCGCTCGCCCGGCGTCCCGATCGGGCGCAGCGGACAGAACGTGCCACGGGCCACTACGCTTCGCCAGTCGAACGGTCCCTCGACCTCATCCACCTCAAACGCGACCCACGGGTGGTGGCATAGCGTGACGAGCTTGGCGCCCTCCGCCGTTCGCCCGAAAATCCAGTCCTCGTCTAGCACGTAGTGAATGGGCTCTATGTTGACGCGATCATGGAAGGTGTACGCGATCCGCCCGACGTGGTGCCCGGACATCATCACGGCACACTCGTCCGGATCCAGCGCGCGAAAGACTGGCCGAGGGGGGGGCTTCGTTTTCGTCGTCACCTGCCCTCCCTCGACGCGTCGTCCGTGTCGTCCGTGTCGTCCGTGAGCAAGCCGATGGCGGCCGCGAACTTCACGTATTCCGAGCGGTGCCCAAGTCCCATCTTCTCTTCGATGCGCTGCTTGTACGTATCAACAGTCTTTGCCGTGATCCCGAGACGTTCCGCCACCTCGGGACCGTTGTACCCGCGCGCCACGAGGCGAAGCACGGTACGTTCGCGGTCGCTGAGCCGCGCATACTGCTCACGCAGCGCGTCGACCGTCGATCGGCCGCTCGATGGACGAATCTTCGCGGCCAGCATGCGCGCTACGCTGGGCCGAACGTATACGTCGCCCTTGGCGACGACGCGGATCGCCTCCTCGAGCTCCTGCTCCATGGCTTCCTTGGTGAGGAAGCCACGGGCGCCAGCCTCCAGCAGAGGGATGAGATACTCTTCCTCCCCGTGCATCGTGAGGATGATCACCCGCGCCGCCGAACCTTGGGCGACGAGCGCCTGAGTGGCGGCTGCGCCGTCGCCCCCCGGCATCTGCAGATCCATGACGATCACATCAGGCATCAGGGTCGCCGCAAGCTTTACCGCTGCCGGTCCGCTGTCAGCCTCGCCAACGACCGTGATGTCCGGCGCAGTCCGCAACATCGCGCGCAGCCCCATGCGCATGAGTGTGTGGTCGTCAACGACGAGCACGCGGATAGTCTCCGTACTCACCGGAACGCCGCGCCGGGCATATGGCCTGTCGGCCAGCATCGCTCCGAGATGAGGAAGCGAGGTGAGCGGGAGGCTCAGGAAAGCGTTATCGGACTTCGTCGAGACACCAAACATGGAAGACTCCGCGTGGTGATGGCGTTGCAGCGGACTGGTGGATGATCTCACCGCCAATACAACCGCATTTCCGCGCAGCACGCTATCGGTGAATCTCTGAAATGGCGAGGGGAATTCTCTCACGCCCTGTCAGGGAAACCCCGACCTGCCTGGGTAGCGGCTTACCGATCAAAGATGATCAGCGTATCGCCCGACTCGCTGCGTATCTGGAGAGCACTGTCGCGCCCCGCGCTGTCGCAGGTACGCGCGATGGAGCGCACGCGGGAGATAATGCGCGTCAGGTGCGCGTCCGGCTCCTTCGGCGAACCGAGCATGACATCCACCCGCCGATCTCGGGGGTCGAAGACCGTCCCGTGCAGGATGTAGCCGGTGGCCTGCACCTGCGCGCCGAATGCGAGGTCGTCCACTTCGACGCGGACACTCCGCCCTGCATTGCGCGTCGAGAAGTCGTCAAGCCAGCGCTCCCACGTGGGCTCATCGACACTTTCCGCTGTACCCCAGGCATCGAGATCGAGCTCGGCCTGTTCGATGGCTCCCGGAGATGGCGCTGCCAGGACACTGCACGCGGCACCGTGCAGAATGTTCGACGCCACGCTGCCGATGAACATGCGCTCGAAGACGCCCGGGCCATGCGTTCCCACGGCGATGAGATCGGCCTCCATCGACGCAGCGAGATCGAGGATCTGGTCATCCGCGATTCCGTCAAGCACGCGCAGCTCGATCGACGTGCCCGCCGGCGCCGAGCGTTTCAGGTGGTCGCGCAGGCGCTCCAGCATTCGCATTGCTTCGTCAGGTCCCACGACCTTGGCAAGTGTAGGAAGCAGTCGCTCCGCGTGGATCATCGGAATCGCGTACGCAAGGGTCAGCGTGCCGGCATCGTCGAGCAGCCGGAGCGCTTCGCGCGCGGCGCGAATGCTCGCAGCGCTGAAGTCGACGGCGACGAGGACCCGTTGCGGCATATGGTCGAAACCAGGCGCGACGGAAAGCACTGGGCAGTTCGCGCTGCGCAGCACCTGCGCAGCGAGCACACCGGAGATGACATGTTTCCTCCGGCGGTGCGGCGCTGCGCCGACGACCACGTAGCTGGCTCCGACTTCACGCGCCGCAGCCGCGATCTCGCGGGACACCGAGCCCAGGCGGATCTCCAGGGCGTATTGCAGGTCCGTCGCCCAACTCTCCGCAAGAGCCTCCCGGACGGTTTCCTCGCGGTCGGAGGCGTACAGCTCGTTGAGCACCATGGGGACCGATCCCAGCCCGGCGGCGTCACCGTAGACCACGACCGGTTCAATGACCGACACGACGTGCAGTGGACGATGCAGCCGCGCCGCCAGCAGGCGCGCGAGGACCGTCGGCGTACGTGAGGCACCGAGGCCTTGGGTGGCAAGCACGATTGCCGCTCCGCGGTCTGCAGTCGTCAACCGAGGCGTCGACGCCAGTGCGCTGCGATCCGATCGCGCGCCAGGCGGGCCAGTGAGGAACGAGGTGGTCATGACGTACTCCGATCACGTTGGGGTTCTGCCGTTGACGTGCGCCTCGTGTCGAGGCGCTTGCAACGGCACCGTAACGTGCACTGCCCGGACGACCGGCGCCGTCAGGCAATTCCCGTCGCACCGTCCGGCTTCATGAGACAGACAGGGCGCGGCTACGAACTAGCGTTCGGTGCAGCCATTCGCCGATACCGTCGCGCTTCCCGTGCTTGCCAAGGACGTCAAGAAGCGGATCAGCGACGCGCTGCACCGCAGTGTTTCGCTGGATGCCAGTCGCATTCGCGTAGACGCGGTCGATGGCACCGTGACCCTTCGAGGCACAGTCCGATCCGCCGCAGAGCGCGAGGATGCCGAGCGAGCTGCGTGGAGCGCGCCGGGTGTAAAGGCCGTGAAGGACGAGATGGTTGTCCTGTACTAATTATTTGCTTCCGCGTACGGCAAGGAGAAGGCGAAGGTACTCCCTCGGCCTGGATCACTTTCAACCCAGATACGTCCGCCGTGCGCGTGGACAATAGCGTGCGCGATTGCCAGGCCAAGGCCATTCCCCCTG